>JAGAFH010000193.1 GCA_017612755.1 Clostridiales bacterium | reverse complement strand
GGTCTTCTCATTGATCACCACTTCATCCACCGGCTCCAGATTCTTCCTGATCCAGTTGTGCATATTGGTCTTAAGAGGAATGTTGACCAGTCTTTTAAATGCATCATTCATCTTTATGGCTTTATGATGCACATCACAGAGTACAAGGGGGAAAGGAAGGTTTTCGATAAGGATAGTAAGTTCCAGTCCCAGCTTTCCGAAATCGGTAACATCGTGGGCTACGCCCACAGTTCCGAAGATGGTTCCGAAAGGATCATAAAGAGGGGTCTTATAGGTCTTAAGCTGCTTCATTCCCTCGCTGGTCTTCAAGGGCTCGTCAAATACGCAGGTCTTCCCTACCTTCATGACCTCCTCTTCGGACTCCATGCATACATATTCCCCTGTAGCGTATTCTTCGGGTGTGATATCCCAGATGTAGTAATGGCCTCTTCCCCTGATGTCTTCCTTTGTCTTGTGGACCGTATCGGAAAACTTCTTGTTGACCTTCATGTGGGCTCCCTTAACATCCTTGAACCATACAAGGGACGGCTCACTGTCGATCATTGTCTCCAGCATATTTCCGTTGAGCCACGCCATATATTTTTCCCTGACGTTACGGATCATCTGCTCTATCCTGAAACGTCTGATCTCATCATCCTCGGAAGCAGGCCAGATATCACGGATCATATCAAGGATATCTTTCACATCTTCTGAAGGGCCTACATAAACAACGCTCTTATAGTCTGACCTCTGTCCTTTAAAGGCAGACCGGGCTTTCTCCGGATCATCGGTTACAAAAAGAGTAAATACATCTTTGGAATCACTGTTTACACGGACTTCAAGATCCCAGTCTATATCACCCTTACGGCCGTCAAATTCGCGGATCAACCCGGTGAGAACATCATCTTTAAGCCTCGTTTTTATATCAAGTATCATGGTAAGCCCTCCGGACATATTTCTACTCATTCATTTTCCCACAAATATGTGTCGGAGAATAGAAAACATGATGTACTAATTGTTAATTCTTAGAAAGATCCTCAGAATCCATGATGATGGTGAAAGGACCGTCATTAACAAGGCTCACTTCCATATGGGCACCGAATACACCCGTGCCTACCACGGGGCATCTCTTCTTTATCTCATCAACGATATAGTCATAGAGCATCTCAGCTGTGCCGGGATCTCCGGCATTTATGAAACTGGGGCGGTTACCGTGTCTTATGTCAGCATAAAGGGTAAACTGGGACACAAGGAGCATCCCGCCGTTAACATCACCTATGGAAAGATTCGTCTTTCCGTTTTCGTCCTTAAATATACGAAGCCCCATAAGCTTTTTTATGAGCTTATCTGCGATCTCCTTAGTGTCATCCTTCCCTACTCCGATCAGGACCACATATCCTTTCCCGATCTTACCCGTTAGTTCACCGTCGGAGATAACGGATGCCTCTTTTACTACCTGGACGACAAATCTCATATCTTAACCTTCCACGGCAGCCGTCGCAGCAGCTTCAGACTCATCCACGAGTCCTGCCTGTATATCTGCCATCAGCGCATCATAAGCTTCATGGGTAATACCGTAGTCAGAACCTTTGAGGAGGGACTCAAGGATAACGAAAGACACATTATTGATCCTGGTCTGAAGGATATCTGTCCCGTCCTCGGTCATAAGTACTTCATCAAGGACTTCGGAAGAATCCAGATAAGTGTCCCTGATCATGCCTCCAAACTCCTGAAGGTTCAGATTCTTCGTCTCCTTCATGTCATCAAGGCTGTCAAAGAAATAGTCACCGCTGTCAAAAAATACGATAGGGATCCCGGCCTCATCGAAGGGAACATAATCAGACTTATGAAGCGTTACTTCCCTGTATACGTCATCTGTTCCGTCTCCGTCTACGTCAGCCACTATATTTGACTCATTGTAAAGAAGACTGAAGTTGTTCGTGGAAGCAAGGGTATTGTCATAGGCAACGTCATAAGCCTGGTACAGCTTTCTTCTCATGGCATATTTCTGCGAAAGATCCAGGGAGTTAAATCCCGCACTGGCATAGACCTTGTCTCCGGAATAGATGGAGTCGATACAGTACATTACTTCGATCGACTCCTTGTCGGAAGCAGACAGGGTATTGTAGAAATGTGTTGCACCCATATAGTCCCAGGATCCTGCGCCGAAAGCCACGATCACAACGTCAAAGCCGATATTCTCATAGTTTCTGATCTCACTGGCAATGGTCATAAGAGTAGCGATACCGGAAGCATTATCCGAGATGCCGTCATATGAGTATTCCGAAGGAACTTCTGAAGATGAATAAGCATCGTCATAGTGTGCGCCGATGACTACAGTTTTCCTCAGGTCGGAATAATCGCCGTTCTCGTCTGCAGCAAGAAAGCCGTCGCCCTCTATCCTGATGATATAGTTGGCGGAAGAAGAACCGTAAACATTCGAAAACGTCTGGGTCTCTACTTCATAGCCCAGCTCCTCGAATTCCTCCTTTATCATCTGGCCTGCCTGGGCCTCACCTTCTGAAAAAGCCTTCCTGTAAGGGCAGGCCTGAGCAAACTCCCTGGCAAAATCAGCGCCGTATGTTCCGTAATCTGCAGGTATATCGGACTTTTCCTGCTCTTCATCATCAGAACAGCCACCCAAAGGCATAAGGATAAAACATGATGCCATAAATACGGCAGCTGTCTTTAAGATCTTTTTTGTCATTTATCATCTACCCCGCTTATTACCATAAGTCTCTTTGTGAAGACATCAAGGGCTTCTTCAGTTCCGGCTGTCCTTACAACCCACCTGGAACCGGAAAGATCCACAAAGTCGATCATCCGCTTGCCCTGTCTTCTTAAGGAATCCTCCAGTGTCTTGACGATCATCTTTACCGGTGCGTCCCTGAGAGTTACCGGAAGTCCGAGGACTTCATAGATCCTGGACAGGGGCTGTCTTCTTCTTTCATCAACAGACGCCAGAAGGCTCAGAGCAAGAGCTTCGCCTTCCGTATAGTTCATAAACCTGTAATACCCTTCAATGGCGCCTGCCAGCTCATTTCCGAGGGTCAGGAGCCTGGGATCCTTCTGTTCGATCCTGGTATGCGAAGTATAGATCCTTCCCAGATATTCCCGGAGATCCCCGGGGTTTTCAAGATCTGTAATAAGTTCAAGGTCATCCAGGATGGCATACCTGATCACTGCCGCATATCCGTTTGACCTGACCTTTGAAGGGATCGTCTTGTCAAAGGAAGGATCGATCATAACAAGATCAGGATCAAAAGGGACCGAAAGCTCATCTTTCCTGCCGGATACATTGAGCCTTGCCTTTCCGGCAACGCTTCCCTCGATCATTGCATTAAGGGTGGTCGGTATGGCTATAAAGCCTATGCCCGGGTCGAATATCTTTGCTGCAAATCCCGTTGCATCAAGAACGCTTCCGCCGCCTAAGGCGATCATATAATCACAGGGACCGAACCCGAAGTCTGTCAGATATTTAAGGATCTCTTCCACTACAGACAATTTTTTCCCGGTATCCATGTTAAGGAGCGGGATAAGAACAGGCTTAACGCCTCTTTCTATGAACTGGTTCTCGAAACGGTTGTAATAATAACCGCTAACAGCCCGGTCAGAAACTACTGCCACCTTAAGATCCTTGGGATCCTTGACGCCGGTATGTTCAAGAACATAGGCGGCCACGTGGTCAAAAGCCACTCCCAGTCCGCATAGACATTGGTATCGTCTGTCACAATTTAAGATATCCATGCTCTATATAATATCATTTTCGCCAAAAAAGTGATACAATGCACGCTGTATGTATTTTTAAATAAAAGGACGGACAGCTGAACAAATGAAGATCAGAACAAGATTTGCGCCCAGCCCTACGGGTTTCATGCATGTAGGAAACTTGAGGACGGCGCTCTATGAGTTCCTTACCGCCAGGCACGAAGGCGGAGATTTTATCTTAAGGATCGAGGATACTGACCAGGAAAGATATGTAGAAGGCGCAACTGACGTTATCTACAACACTCTTAAGACTGCAGGTATCACCCACGACGAAGGTCCCGATATAGGCGGAGACTTCGGTCCCTATGTCCAGAGCGAGAGGCTTTCCATGTATAAGCCCTATGCCGAGAAGCTGGTAGAGGAAGGCAAAGCCTACTACTGCTTCTGCACAAAGGAGCGCCTTGAGAAGCTGAGAGCATCAGCCAAGGAAGGCGAAGTCGTAGGCTACGACAGACACTGCAGAAACCTTTCCCCGGAAGAAGTAAAGAAAAACCTGGACGCAGGTATCCCCTACGTCATCAGACAGAAGGCTCCCCTTGAGGGCGAGTCCACTTATCATGATCTTGTTTACGGAGACATAACCATCCCCAACGAAGAACTGGATGACCAGATCCTCATAAAGGCTGACGGTTTCCCTACTTATAACTTTGCAAATGTTATAGACGACCACACTATGGGCATTACCCATGTAGTAAGAGGAAGCGAATACCTGTCCTCTACTCCCAAGTACAATGCCCTTTACGATGCTTTCGGATGGGAGATACCCACATATATCCATCTTCCCCTTATCATGGGAAAGACGGTGGACGAGAATGGAGAGACAGTAGTTTCCAAGCTTTCCAAGCGTCACGGATCTACAGGCTTCGAAGACCTTGTAAAAGACGGATACCTTCCTGAAGCCATCATAAACTATATCGCCCTTCTGGGCTGGGCTCCCGCGGGAGAATACGAAAACCGTGAGATCTTCACCATGGATGAGCTCATCAAGGCCTTCGACATCAAGGGCATCTCAAAATCCCCTTCCGTCTTTGACTACGACAAGCTCCTGTGGATCAATGCAGAATACATCAAGGCTATGAGCGATGAGGATTTCATTACCCATGCAAAGCCTTACTTCGATGAGTACGGTATCTCCGAAGACAAGTATCCCCTTCTTATCGAGATCTTAAAGCCCAGGATCACCAAGTTCACAGAGATCGGCGAAAAGCTTCATTTCCTGGCTGACTACCCGGACTTCGATCTTGCCCTTTTCGAGCACAAGAAGAGTAAGTCCACCAGGGAAACATCCATCGATGCCCTCGAGGCAGCCGTAAAGGTCCTGGAGGATACAGACTGGACAAGAGAAGCTATCTCTGAGGCCATGACTTCCCTGGCCGCTTCAAAAGAAGTAAAGAATTCGGTTATAATGTGGCCTGTCAGGATCGCTGCTGCAGGCGTTGCAGTAACACCCGGCGGATGTGCCGAAGTCCTTATCCTTCTGGGCAAGGAAGAGTCCATGGCAAGGATCGGCAAAGCTCTCGGAAGACTGAAAGGAGTATAAGATAATGGCTGAAAGCAAGCATTTTATACATGAGATCATAGACGAAGAACTCAAGGAAGGCGGCAGATGCTACGGCCAGACCGTCCACACCAGATTTCCTCCCGAGCCTAACGGCTACCTTCACATCGGACACGCAAAGGCCCTGGAGATCGATTTCGGTACTGCCGAAAAGTACGGCGGCCTCTGCAACCTCCGTATGGACGATACAAACCCCACCAAAGAGGATGAGGAATATGTTGATGCCATAAAGGAAGACATCAAGTGGCTGGGCCACGACTGGGGCGACAG
>JAGAFH010000192.1 GCA_017612755.1 Clostridiales bacterium | reverse complement strand
GGCATTCTTACCAAGGGCGGAACCATTCTCGGATCATCCAGAACTCCCTTTAAAACGATAAAGGATCCCGATGAGAACGGCCTTGATAAGGTCGAGGCTATGAAGCAGAACTACTACAAGTTAAGACTTGACGTTCTGGTCATCCTTGGAGGAAACGGAACACACAAGACAGCCAATCTCTTAAGAGAAGAAGGCCTAAATATTATCACACTTCCAAAGACCATAGATAATGACCTCTGGGGAACCGACATGACCTTCGGATTCCAGTCTGCAGTAGATATAGCGACCGACTGCATCGACTGCATCCATACGACGGCTGCTTCACACGGCAGGATATTCATTGTAGAAGTAATGGGTCATAAGGTAGGATACCTTACGCTTAATGCAGGTATGGCAGGAGGAGCCGATATCATCCTGATCCCCGAGATCCCTTACGATATAGATAAAGTAATTGAAGCCATAGAACGCAGACACAGCAGAGGAAGCAAGTTCACCATCATAGCTGTAGCAGAGGGTGCGATCTCTAAGGAGGATGCAGCTCTTTCAAAGAAGGATTACAAGAAAAAACTCGAAACCACACCTTATCCTTCGGTTTCATACGAGATAGCAGCCAAGATACAGGAACGTACCGGACAGGAAGTCAGGGTTACGGTTCCCGGACACACACAAAGGGGCGGATCTCCCTGTCCTTACGACAGGGTATTTGCCAGCAGGCTCGGAGCCGAGGCAGGTGAACTCATTCTCGCAGGTGAGTACGGATTCATGGTAGGCTACAAGAACCGTGAGATCGTCAAGGTTCCGCTTGAAGATGTAGCCGGCAAACTCAAGATGCTTGAGCCCGATGCTTCGATCATCAAAGAAGCAAAACTCCTGGGAATTAGTTTCGGAGATTAGTATGTCATATACAGCATTGTATCGAAAGTTCAGACCCCGGACCTTTGATGATGTAAAGGGCCAGGACCATATTGTTACAACCCTGAGGAATCAGATAAAGAACGGAAGAATGTCACATGCTTACCTGTTCTGCGGGACCCGCGGAACAGGTAAGACTTCTATTGCCAAGATTTTTGCCAGGGCAGTGAACTGTGAGTCTCCGGTTGACGGGAGCCCCTGCGGTGAATGCAGCATGTGCAGGTCCATAGCAGAAGGTTCTTCGATGAACGTTATAGAGATCGATGCTGCATCAAACAACGGCGTTGATAATGTCCGTCAGATAGTAGATGAAGTCACATACTCTCCTGCTTTAGGTAAATTCAAAGTATATATAATAGACGAGGTTCACATGCTCTCTCCCGGAGCGTTCAATGCGCTTCTTAAAACACTGGAAGAGCCACCCTCATATGTGATCTTCATCCTGGCTACAACCGAGGTGAACAGGATCCCGATAACGATCCTCTCAAGATGTCAGCGCTATGATTTCCGGAGGATATCCATTGACACGATAACCTCAAGGCTTGATGAACTTATATCCAAAGAAGGTCTGTCCGTGGAAGAGCGTGCGATAAGATATATAGCCAAGACGGCTGACGGATCAATGAGAGATGCGTTAAGCCTCCTTGACCAGTGTGCGGCTTTTTATTTCGGACAGGAGATAACATACGATAAGGCACTTGATGTACTCGGTGCAGTGGATACGGGTGTATTCAGCAGTATGTTAAGAGCGGTCCTTAAGAGCAACGTTCCGGAAGTGATGCGGATCATCGAAGAGATGATCATCCAGGGACGCGAACTCGGACAGTTCGTCAATGATATGACCTGGTATTTAAGGAACCTTCTGCTCCTTAAGATATCGGATGCTAACGAAGATGTTATAGATTTATCTTCCGAGAACATGGAACTTCTTAAGGAAGAAGCATCACTTGCCGAAGACACGGTGATAATCAGGTATATCAGAGTATTATCGGAACTTTCCAACAAGCTTAGATATTCGACACAGAAAAGGATCGCCGTTGAGGTATGCTTTATAAAACTCTGTGTCCCGGCGATGGAAACGAATGAGGATTCGCTGCTTGACAGGATCAGGGTTCTTGAAGAAAAACTGGAGAACGGAGTAAATATCACATATTCCGGACCGCCTGCGGGCCAGAGCGCTTCGCAGGGACCGGCTCCCAAAGAAGAGCAACCCAAACCAATTGTCACAAAGGCACTGCCTGAAGATATCAAAGCCGTTGCCAGAGATTGGTCAAAGATTATGTCGGAATGCGATGAGATGATAGGAAAGTATCTTAAGGGATCGTATCCGAGCGCAGGTGAAGATGACACACTCATAGTTGTTGTACAGGATTATTTCTCGTCCCAGAGGTTCAATGATCCGGATCACAGTAATGAATTAAAGGATCTGATCGCATCGGTCACTCATAAGGAAATGAATGTGAAGGTTGTTTATACGGGTGACGGATCAACACCAAGGGATCTGTATCCCGATGCGAGGAACGGTCTTGAGGAAAAGATAGATTTCGAGATCGAAGATATCGATGATATAGATGAAGATGAACTTGATGAATATGAAATAGAAGAAAGGGATTAAGATGGCTAAACGTGGAGGATTTCCCGGCGGAATGGGTATGCCGGGCAACATGAACAATCTGATGAAACAGGCTCAGCGCATGCAGCGTCAGATGGAGGAATCTCAGAAGGAACTTGAAACAAAGGAGTTTACTGCCAAGGCCGGTGGCGGCGCGGTTGAAGTGACCGTTACAGGAGCCAAGGAGGTTACCAAGGTCATCCTTGATAAGGAAGCTGTGGATCCGGATGATGTAGAGATGCTTCAGGATCTTATAATGGCAGCGACCAACGAAGCGCTGAGGATGGCTGATGAAGCCGGTAACGCAGCAATGGGCGGCTTCGCCGGAGGAATGGGTCTTTTCTGATGGAGTTATACAGCGGACATATCAATAAACTGATAGCCGAACTTGCTACCTTGCCGGGGATAGGTGAAAAATCCGCACAGCGTCTGGCTTTTCACCTTATCAATATGCCGGAGGCAAAGGTTAAGAGACTTGCAGATACCATAATCGATGCCAAAGAGCATGTATGCTACTGTAAGGAATGCTTTACCCTGACAGATGATGATATCTGTCCGGTCTGCTCGAACGAAAGAAGAGACCACAGCACAATCATGGTGGTCGAGACACCCAGAGATCTGGCAGCATATGAAAAGACCGGCAAGTACAGGGGAGTATATCACGTCCTGCATGGAGCGATATCTCCGAT
>JAGAFH010000191.1 GCA_017612755.1 Clostridiales bacterium | reverse complement strand
TGGGAAGTCCGCCAACACCAAGGGCGATATCAAGTGCGATAGATCCTGTAGGGATAGTCTCGATCTCAACTACATCCTGATCACCCATCCTCATGACGGATCCTTTACCAAACTGCTTCTCTATCTGAGCCATTGCGGCTTCCAATGCTTTTTTTCTTTCGTCTGAATTACCGGCAGGAACAGACTGAACTCCGCCCTTGCCTGCTTTACCTTTAGCCATAGTATTAACCTCCACATTGATGGTATTGAACATTTGTTCGATTGATTTCGAAATCATTGTATCTATAAGATACATCTTTGTCAATCGATTTTGGCATACAATTGGATACAATTTTCGACAATCGGATACAAAGTCCGATTAATAGGTCATCTTCTGTTGAGCTTTGTTCTTACCCTGGAGATCCAGTAAGTAGCTTCAGGCATCCTGAAGATAAGCGAAAGACCGAAATATACTATTACTGCGATCACACCCTTGCCTGCGATTATAAGAAGCTGCTTTATCTTTGTTCCCATACCCGGAACGGCCCTGTCCACAAGATAGATGGCGCCACACATGATAATAGCAGAACAGAAAGCTTTCAAAAGGAACATGAGCATCCCCGTGGGAGCCAGTTTTTTATCCCTGCAGTAAAGAACGCAGAGAATAGTCATCTGTATGATACTTGTTATGGAATAAGCAAGAGTAAGGGACAAAGGTCCTCTTCCCATCTCAATGAAAACAATACAGAACAACGGGTTGGTAATTAGTCCCACGCAGCCTGCAAGAAGCGGTATCTTTGTCTTTCCGATGGCATAGAATGCCTGGTTCATTATAAATACTACGGTATGGGAGATAATGGCAACAGAATATCCAATAAGGAACACTGCAGCTCTCCTGGCATCAGCATCCGTATAAGTGCTCTTCCACTGGAAGATGGCCTTTATGACATCAGTACTCAGAATGATCATAAATCCGGCAGAAGGTATGGTCAGGAAAAGAGCCGACTTCAGTCTGGATGATAAAAGTTCAGATGCTTTACCGAATTCTTTTGACGAATAAAGAGCCGCAAGAGAAGGAAGCATAACGTTTCCGATAGCGACCGCAAATATACCGTACGGAAGCTGCCATGTGGTGGATGCATTCCTTAAGGCATATATATGACCATCCTCAGGAAAGGAATTTGCAAAGCTGTTAAGGATGACCATATTGATCTGGACTATGGAAGCAGAAAACAATATGGGGAGCGCCCTTCTTACCAGTGCCCGGAAATCCGGATCAGACGGCTTAAAGATAAACCTGAACTTTCTGAGCTTATCAAATCCGATAATATACTGGAACAGAAAGTAGACGATGGCAGCGCCCATGATACCGCAGGTGGTCTTGACCAGCATGCTCTCGGAGTTTCCTGCAAAATATACTATGGCAAGTAATACAAATATATTGTAGACAGTAGGTCCGAAGGCCGTGGAACCGAATCTCTTATAGGCATTTAATATACCGATACAAAGAGCTGCCAGCATCATGAAGAATATCTGGGGGAACAGCCATTTGGACGCCATGGCAGCAAGATATACGGTCTCCGGATGGTTATGGCCTGCATCATAGATCCTGTAGATAGGCTCAGCGAAGATAACGCCGAAAACGCAGACCACAAGAAGGATCATGGAAAAGACAGAGATAAAGATATTTACAGCCCTGAAGCCCTTATCTTCCTCCCCTTTTGATATAGCTGCGGAAAGAGAAGGCGTAATGGCAGACTGGATAGATCCGCCGATCAGAAGGTTATAAACAAGATCCGGGATAGTAAAAGCCAGGGTGAAACTGTCCCTGTAGACCGGATCGCTGAACTTTATATTTACGAAGATATCCCTCAGAAATCCCGAGCATTTGGAAAATATAAGACCGATCACCACCAGTAAAGTGGCAACGGTCATACTGAGCCCTTTTTTCTTAGAATTTACCTGATCCTTACTCATAATTCTCCTTAAGATACTCGAGGATCAGGTTAAATGCAAATTCTACGGCCTGAAGTCTCACCGCATCCCGGGCACCTACAAAGTACTGGGTAACGGCAAAAGTCTCATCTTCAGTGGAAAAACCAAACCAGACAGTACCTGTCTGATCATCAGGATCATCATCAATATCAGGATAATCATTGGAATTATCATATCCGCCGGCATATCCCGTTGCAGAAACAGATATATCGGCCTTCATCATCTTCCTGACATTTAAAGCCATCTCCTTGGCGCATTCTTCAGAAACCTCCGTAAAGGCTTCGATAGTCTCTTCCTTAACACCAAGAATATCTTTCTTAACATCATTGGTGTAGGAAACGACTGATCCGGCAAATACTTCAGAAGCTCCTTCGATATCCACCAGCTTCGAGGAGATCATACCGCCTGTAAGGCTTTCGGCAAAAGCAACCTTTACATCACAGGCTTTTAGTTCCTCCACAAGGTCATATGCCTTGTAGTAAAGATCATCATAAACCATCAGGCCTCTCCTTTTGACTTGATCTCAAGCCAGTCGGTCTTGGTGATAAGGACCTTTCTGGGCTTACTTCCCTCAAAAGGACCGATATAGTGTTTCTTTTCAAGCTCATCTATAAGCCTTGCAGCCCTGGGATAACCGATACCAAGTCTTCTCTGAAGGATAGAGACAGATGCGTTTCCGGCATCGATGACCACATCTACAGCCTGCTCAAGAAGATCATCAGCATCGCCGGAATCCCCTCCGCCTGCTGATGCTCCACCGCCGCCTGAACCTGCATTAGCTTCAGACTCAACAGCAGCGATAACGCTCTCGTCATACATATGTCCGTACTTGCCTCTCAGGAAATCAACAACGGATGAAACCTCATTGTCAGAAAGGAAAGCACCCTGGCCTCTGATAGGCTTAGGGGCTGAAAGCGGAGCGTAGAGCATATCTCCCTTACCGAGAAGCTTCTCTGCACCTACCGAGTCAAGGATAGTACGGCTGTCCACACCTGAAGATACAGCAAAGGCGATCCTGGAAGGCACATTTGCCTTGATGACACCGGTGATGACGTCAACGGAAGGCCTCTGGGTGGCGATTAGAAGATGAAGTCCTGCAGCTCTTGCCATGGCTGCAAGTCTGGAGATATGATCCTCCACTTCCTTAGCAGCAACAGTCATAAGATCTGCCAGCTCATCAATGACGATAAGAACGAGAGGAAGAGCTTTCTGACCATTTCTCTTCAGATACTCGTTATAACCATTAAGATCCCTGACTCCGGAATCAGCGAAGCACTTATATCTCTTCTCCATCTCTACTACAGCCCATTTAAGAGCGCCTGCAGCTTTCTTGGGATCTGTTACTACCGGCATATAAAGATGAGGTATTCCGTTATATACCGAAAGCTCAACAACCTTGGGATCGATAAGGATCATCCTTACATCATCTGGAGATGCCTTACAGAGGATACTGGTAAGGATAGTATTGATACAAACGGACTTACCGGAACCTGTAGAACCTGCTATCAGAAGATGTGGCATCTTTGCGATATTACACATGATGGCATTACCGGGGATGTCCCTTCCCAAAGGCACTTCCAGAGAAGGCCCTTTTCTGAACTGTTCGGTCTCAAGAAGCCCTCTCAGTTTAACGGCTGTTGTCTTCTTATTCGGGATCTCGATACCGATGGCGCTCTTGCCGGGAATGGGTGCCTCAATCCTGACAGAAACGGCAGCCATGGCAAGAGCGATATCATCCTGTAAGGACAGTATCTTACTTACCTTAACTCCCCTGTCGATTGTAAGTTCGAACCTGGTAATAGCAGGTCCGTGGGTAATATTAACGACTTTTGTGTTTATACCGAAACTCGATATGGCAGATTCCAGTTCTTTTGCCTTTTCGCGAAGCTCGGCAGCACTCTCCTTGCTCTGGGTCCTGTCCTCTTTCGAAAGAAGATTAACGGGAGCCGGTTTATAAGGACCTCTGAAAGTTTTTCTGGCAGGCTGGTTAGATGCAGCAGATTCCATATGTATGGCAGGTCCCGAAGAGGTGGAACCGGTATCGATTATCCTTCCTTCGGTAGAAGAAAAACCTGTATCATTCTTCTCCCTGGCATTTATGGTGATACCGGAATCGTCAGTATCTTCATTTGCTTTTCTGGGCATATGGGAAGGCGCCGGAGCAGACTTCCTGAAATCCTCGGGAGATCTGTTCTGTGAAGCAGGTACTCCATATCTGTCAGATCCCATGTTATAAGGATCATCATCATCTAAGATCTCATAAGGGAGATCATCAGCCTGGGGTTCTACAGGATAATCCTGTTTCTCAGGAGCTGACTGGGCATCAGGGAATACGGAACCTCCAAGATCGTAGAATTCCTTCTGCCTGTTGGGATTCTTCTCATCAAAAGAATGATACTTCTGGTCCTTCTTCTGCCTCAGAGGCGGATTCTTAGGTTCGGTTGTGTACTGGAAATCAGCAACAGGAGCTTCATCGGCTCCCTCGATATCCACCTGTCTGTTACCGTAGTTGAGCCTGTCATGATGAACAGAAGTATCGGCTCCGAACTCCTGTCCGGAAACATCGATAAATCCGGTCTTGGCATCCACCGGCATTCTGTGCCTGTTGAGAAGATCCACATTGGGATCCCTGTCAAAAAGAGGCGAACCTGAAATATCAGTAGGAGTATTTACAAACTGGGATCCTCTGTTATTCGAGTATCTTGAAGGTACTGCGGGTCTACCCTGCCCGGGAACTGCCGGATACTGAGGACGCATCTGCTGACGCGGCCTGTCGTGCCTTACGGAATCATAGGCTCTTGAAGTAGCCTGGGAAATAGATCTGGCCGCCTTTTTGGCAGTATTCTTCACCGAGATACGGAATACCCTGATGATAAGAGATAACAGAAGGACGATAAGGGCCATGACCGAAATTACCTTGCCCATGATCCTGTTGAGGGCTATGGCGATACCGCCGCCGAGAAGTCCTCCCGTCAGAGTGTTGGAAGACGCAGCAGGATCGGTGATAAGCGATGAATCGGGGCCGGACCTCCAAAGAAGGCTGATGGCTGTGGATGCTTTGACCTTACCGGTAACATTGTCTGTGCAAAGAGACCTGAAATAGTCGAAGTCCATAGAAAAGAGCGCAAAGAGCGCGGAAAAGCAGATAACGAAGATGATCACGGAACGTACTCTTACGGGAGATACGCCCTCCCTCTTCTCAAGGAAGAAATCAACAGCAGCATAAAAGAGAAATAAGGGGATAAGGAAGGCCGAAGATCCGAGAAGGCCGAAACCGATGCTCCTTAAGAAGGCCCCCACAAAACCTGTGACAGTTTCGGGAAGATAATACATAAAAGTGATAGCAACGGCAAAGAAGAATAATACTATGCCGGTAACTTCCTTTTTGTTATCAAAGTCCTCCAATGCCAAGTCTCCTGATCGATTTATATATGCAAAGCTGTGTCTTGCTGTCTTCGATCTCTCCCCTGTCACACATAAGGACCAGTTCCTTTAAAGGGATCTTCTCGCATCTTAAGATCTCCCCCTCATCAGGCTTTTCGCCTACAAAAGACAATCCTCTGGCCAGATAAAGACCTATCACTTCGGAATCATATCCCGGAGAACAGATCATCTTTCCCAGACTGATCACTTCAGAAGCCACAAAACCTGTCTCCTCACGAAGCTCCCTGACAGCACAGTCCTTAGGATCTTCACCCTTTTCAAGCTTGCCTGCGGGCACCTCAAGAAGAACCTTCTCAAACGGGCTCCTGAATTGCCTTACCATGTAACAGTTAAGATCATCATCGACAGGCAGGATACAGGCTCCTCCGTTATGGAGTATTACCTCCCTGGAGCTTTCCCTGCCGTCAGACAGTCTTACCCTCTTTACTATTGTATCAAAAACCCGTCCTTCAAAAACAGTTTCAGATGACAATGTTGTTTCAATTAATCCGCTAAGATCTTCCGTCATGACCCCTCTTCAGATGAGTATTTCATGGACTGGCTGACAGCCAGCTTGTCGCATCTGTTGTTATATTCATTATCGGCGTGGCCCTTTACCTTTATGAAGTTCACCTTATGAACTGATGTGAGTTCAAGAAGACGCATCCAAAGGTCTTTATTGGCCACCTCGGCCTTGGCGCTGTTCTTCCACCCGTTCTTTTTCCAGTTTTCTATCCAGTGCTGGTTAAAAGCGTTGATAACATAGGCGCTGTCACTGTAAAGATCCACTTCACAGGGACGGGTCAGGGCTTCAAGAGCCTTGATGACTGCCATAAGTTCCATCCTGTTGTTGGTGGTGAGCTTTTCACCGCCTGACATCTCCTTTGAGACCCCTGAAGCCATAAGGATAGACCCCCAGCCTCCCGGGCCGGGATTTCCGGAACATGCTCCGTCTGTATATATGGTGACCTTTGTCATCTTTGAAGTCATTACTTATTTCCCGACATCTCTTTGGTCTTAAGGTCTGCAGCGATTACAGACTTGATGACTGCATTTCTGAGACCATTCTCTTCAAGAGCCATAACGCCTGCAATAGTCGTTCCTCCGGGAGAACATACCTGGTCCTTAAGAACACCGGGATGAAGTCCCGTATCAAGGACAAGCTTTCCGGAACCCATAACTGTTCCTGCAGCGATCTTAAGGGCATCATCTCTCTTGATACCGAGAGCAACAGCAGCATCTGCCATAGCCTCGATAAAGAGCATAACGTAAGCAGGACCTGTTCCTGATACGCATCCGATAGCATCAAGTGTCTTCTCATCACATACGATGACCTCTCCGCAGGTAGCAAAGAGTTTCTGAACGAAAGCGATCTCATCTTCAGTAAGCCCAAGAGGACATACGGCGCTTACGCCGGCTCCTACCTGGGCAGGAGTATTGGGCATGATACGTACAAGCTTGTCGTTTCTTCCCAGGATACCTGCGATCCTTTCAGTCTTGACTGCCGCTGCGATGGAAAGAACGATGGTGGTGGGAGCGATACTGTCCTTAATGCCTGAAAGGGCACCGTCAAAATGCTGGGGCTTTACAGCCATAAGGATATAATCGCTTTCTGAAGCGCTCTTTCTCACATCATCGGAGACTACAGCGCCGACTTCGGAAGCAATAGCATTTGCAGCTTCCTTATTAAGATCATAAACCGTGATCTCTTCGCCCTTTAAAACATTTCCGCCAACAAAGCCTTTTATAAGGGCTTTTCCCATATTTCCCGTACCGATAACTGTTAATTTCATATTATTTACTTCCTTATTAATAAAACTATTGAAGATGATAACATTCTACTTGACAGGTTGCAAACACTCGGATAAACTAACTTTTGTTGTCAAAGGGGAGTGGCTCAACGGTAGAGCAGCGGTCTCCAAAACCGCCGGTTGCGTGTTCGAATCATGTCTCCCCTGCCACACAAAAAGGCTTACCGTCAGGTAAGCCTTTTTCTTTATCTTCAATATGTTTTCAGATCAGGAAAGCTCTGCTGCAGGAAGAAAATCAAGGACTATGATGCCGGTTCCTTCATCAGTCTTGATTATACTTATATCGTAGGCATAATCTCCTCTGACATCAAAAGTAGAATCATTGATGCCGGCCAGGGCAGTCTCTACCATAGAGAAGGCCTCATCCGAGTTAACGTCAGGATATACTGTCTGTATATAAGAACCGAAATATACAAGAAGGAACTCATAGTAATCGGAGGATGAACTGTACTCTGACATAACGCGGAGGGACGTGACCTTTCCGTCATAGTTCCTTACTGTTCCCGTAAGGGCAGTTCCGAAAGATGTGGCTGTATTACTGATCGTAGCAGAAAAACCGGTATGCTTACCATCTGAACTCTCAGTATCATATGTAACCTGGGGGATCGCAAAGTTATATGCATACAGGGAATTATTATAGATCTCCGTAGATGTATATCTTTCAGCCATCTGCTCCGGTGTAAAATCAAATGAATTAAGAGTAAGGGCCGGTATAGCAAAATAGAGGATCGCTCCTATAACGACCGCCACAGCAAGGAAAAGGCAAACGGGGATCATAGGCTTTTTCTTACATTCACCGATAAAGGTCTTCTTGCCGGAAGCCTTGATGGCTGCCTTCTTCTCCTCTTTTTCCTTCTCTCTCTTTTTCTTTACTCTTTTACCCTTACCGGACTCAAGGACCTTAAGGGCTTTCTGATATTCATCCTGATCTACGATATCGTCAGAGAATTCATGGACCTCTTCCTTAACTTCTTCAGAAGTCTCTTCGATCTCCTCTTTAATGTCTTCTTTTATGTCTTTTACATCGTCGGCCATTAGGGCACCTCCGTCTGCAGTTCTTATTCAACCGAAAGATATTATATAGCAAATCGGTGATATTGCATAATATAAGGAACTATTTTATCCTTTTTTTATAAACCCACAGGCGAAAAGGAGGCTTTCTTATGGCACACGTACTTATTTCCGGCGGTTCCAGAGGCATCGGCGCATCTGCCGTAATCAAATTTGCAGTAAACGGCTATAAAGTCTCATATCTTTTCGTAAATGAGGCCAAGATCACCGGAGAGAACATCTTCCCTATCCGCTGTGACGTATCAGACCCGGATGCCGTAAGGGATTCCGTGGCCGCTGCTGTTACAAAGTTTGGCGATATCGATATCCTAGTCTCCAACAGCGGTATCTCCATGTCAGGTCTTGCTACCGACTTTGGTTTCGAAGACTACAGAAAGATCATGGACGTAAACTTCGGCGGTCTTTTTAATCTCACGTCAGAGATAATCCCTTCCATGGTGAGGCGCAAAAAAGGCAATATCATCGCCGTTTCTTCCATGTGGGGCCAGACCGGAGCTTCCTGTGAAGCCCTCTACTCGGCCACAAAGGGCGCCGTCGATTCCTATGTAAAATCCCTTGCCAAGGAGCTGGGACCCTCGGGCATCAGGGTCAATGCCATCTCTCCCGGCGTGATCAATACAGACATGATGAAAGAATTCTCTGAAGAAGCAAAAAAAGAACTTGCCGATGAGACCCCTATCGGTCGTATCGGCAAGCCCTCTGAAGCTGCTGATCTTATATTCTATCTGGCCTCGGACTCATCGTCCTTTATCACAGGCCAGGTTATCGGTGTAAACGGAGGATTTCTTATCTGACCTCTTTTGCTACCTGATCGAACGTATCAGTGATCTCCTTGGAAGGAGCCTTTGTAATAAGGCTTACGACCAGGATGAAGATGCAGTTAACGATAAATGCGGGAAGAAGCTCGTAGTTATCGAGAGC
>JAGAFH010000190.1 GCA_017612755.1 Clostridiales bacterium | reverse complement strand
GAAGAATGCAGAAGCGGAAAAGGCTGCTTCCGAGACACCGGACGAGATAAGGAAAGTCTCCGGTTCCGTCAAGAGAACGTCTTATCTGGTATACGGTTTGGTAATATTGGAATTTATTGCGATAATAATCTTATTAATTAAGATCTTTTTCTTGAAATAAAGGAGGGGAACTTATGAATTCAGACGAAAAGAAATATGAGATACTTCCCGGTGTACCGATCCCGGATATGAAGACGATAGCAGCAGCGGCATCAGATTTCTCAACTTCCGGAGTTGATGATGTGGATGTAAAGCAGGTGGATATCGTTTCAGCCCAGGATGCCATCAGAACTGCTACATCTGCTGATGCCGTTGAACTTCAGGCTCTCGGTAACAAGGTGGCAGAAGAAGAGCAGATAGCTTCCGAAGAAAGTAAAAAGAGAATGGCAGCCATCAAGAACCAGGCTGTATCGGCTCCCGAATCCATCTCGTCTCTTAAGCAGAAGGCAAGCACGATAGCAAGCGAAGAGCGAAAGGAAGCCATTGCCAAGGAGCAGGAAGAGCAGATGGCTAAGCAGGCTGAGGAAGAGGCTAAAAAGGCTGCAAGAGAAGAAAGAAGACAGAAGCAACAGCAGGCTCTTGAGGAAAGCCTTGCAAGAAAGGCTAAGGAAGCCGAGAAGAAAGCCGCGGAAGAAGAGGCAAAGAAGGCTCATGAGGAGGCTGAAAAGGCTGAGGAAAAGAAGAAAGCCAAGGAAGAGGCTATTGCCAAGGTCCAGAATTCCGCCAAGTCTGACGACAGAAAAGCTAAAGACGACGAATATAAAGAATGGGTCAAGGCCAAGAAGGAGGCTGCCATCAAAGAGCAGCAGGAGAAGATGGCTAAATCCGGTGAGGCAGCCAAGGCTCCTGAAAAAGCACCTGAAGCTGAAGAACCCCAAAAGGCTGAAGAGCCTGAAAAGAAGGAAGAGCAGCCCAAACCCATCGAGGCTCCCAAGTTCGCACCTTCAAAGGATGAAGGTGAGACGGGCGGCATAGCATCTGATGATGAGACTATGGATGACTTCTCCGAATTCCTCTGATCAGTGTAAGATCAAAGCAAGAACAATATAAAGGATATCTATAACAAGGGCAGCTGACACGATCACTGCCCATGTTTTTTTCACGCTCAATCCCTTGCGTTTCTTAAGATGATCGTGGATAGGCGTAGTAACATTCTTTAAGATGATGACTTTCTTCCTGGTAAGCCTTCCGATAGTGATCTTTAAGATGGAAAGGCCGCCGTCAAAAAGGAAGGGAAGACAGATTATCAGATATGCAAAAGGTATCTTAAGATACATGGAATAGATGGCGATGAAAAAACCGAGGGCTCTGGAACCTGCATCACCCATAAGGACCTTACTGGGGTTGAAGTTAAATATAAGGTATGCCAGAAGGGCAAAGATCAGGATAAGACCTCTTGTCAGACCGTGTTCCGTAAGGGTGCCGTTTATGACAGCTACGATGATAAATGTAGTTATGCTCAGTATACAAAGAGTACCTGAAAGACCGTCTACTCCGTCAGTGGCATTTGTGGCATTGACGGCAACTACGATGAGCATTACCGCCAGACAGAAATATAAAGGAGTTGAGATACCCAGTGGCTGTCCTGTGAGACCGATGACCACTTCGGTACCGTAAAAGAGCACGAAGACTGCGGCTCCAATGCCTGCGATGATAAAATCAAGGGCGCCTTTAATATATTCTCCCCAGGGTTCATCTGATCTGTCGTCCAGAAAACCGAAGAGCATAGAGAGCCATACTAAAAGCATCAGGAATAGGAAACTTGAACCGCTGAAAGTGAAGATCACAGATATTATAACGGTCACTGATATAAAGTAGATACCGACTCCGGTGGGCTTTCCGATGTTTACTTCGCTTCCTGCGGCATAAAGACGGCCTCTGTCATGGCCTAACAGCTTTTCGCCGAAAGGAAGGAACCGCATACAAAGGAATACTGCAATAAAGGATATTGCACATGCAGCTGTTGTCATTAATGTATTACCCATATATAAACCTGATCTCTCCTCACTAATAAAATATTATAATACAAATGAGGCTTCATATTTGATATAATTTTTGTCGTTAAATATATAAAAATAATGGCCGGGAGGCAGAAAATGGATTATAAAACATACATATCCGGGAAAATATCGCAGATAACGGATATTCCAAGTGAAGAGATCTATAAGCTTATAGAGGTACCCCCGAAGCAGGATATGGGAGATTTTGCTTTCCCCTGTTTCACTCTTGCAAAGACTATGAGAAAGGCTCCTCCGATGATCGCACAGGATATCCTTAATAATGAGGCCATAAGCGGCGATCAGGTGTTCAAGGCTGTTTGTGTAGGCCCTTATGTTAATTTTTACATCAAAAGGGAAGGCCTTGCCTGTGATATCATCTCAAAGATAATAAAAGCCGGTGAGGATTACGGTTCAAGTGATCTGGGTCAGGGTAAGAATGTTATCGTAGAGTTCTCTTCCCCCAATATCGCCAAGCCTTTCCATGTAGGACATGCTTTTACCACGGTCCTTGGAAATTCTCTTTCCAGGATCTATAAGAAACTGGGTTATAACGTTATCAGGATGAACCATCTGGGAGACTACGGTACCCAGTTTGGTAAGCTCATTACCGCATACAGGCTGTGGGGTGACGATAATGCCCTTAACGATGATCCTATCAAAGAGCTTCTGAGGATATATGTTAAGTTCCATGAAGAGGAGAAGAACGATCCCTCTCTTACGGATTCTGCCAGGGACAACTTCAGGAAACTGGAGGAGGGATGCCCAGAAGAGTATGAGCTTTGGAAGAAGTTCAGGGATATGTCCCTTGTAGTCTTTGAGAAGCTTTACAAGAGGCTCGGTGTCGAGTTCGACAATTATAACGGCGAGTCTTTCTACAGTGATAAGATCCCGGCTGTAGTAGAAGACCTTAAGGCCAAGGGACTTCTGGTGGAGAGCCAGGGCGCCCGGGTAGTAGATCTGGAGGAGTACGGTCTTCCCCCGTGCATCATCCTTAAGAGCGACGGAACCACTATCTACGCTTCCAGGGATATCGCTGCTGTCCTTTACAGACATAATGAATATAACTTTGACAAGAATATCTATGTAGTGGGATCTCCCCAGGCCCTTCATTTCAGGCAGGTGTTCTCCGTCCTTAAGAAGGCGGGATATGATTTTGCCGACGACTGCGTCCATGTGGGATTCGGTCTTGTTAAGTTCAAGGATATGAAGTTCTCCACAAGGGACGGAAACATCGTTCTTCTGGAAGACCTTCTTAACGAGGCTGTGGCCAAGACCCGTGAAGTCATCGTAGAAAATGCCAGGACAAGAGGCACTGACATGACTGAAGAAGAGATCGATGAGATCGCCGAGAAGGTAGGTATCGGATCTGTTATCTATACTTACGTTAAGTCCGGAAGGGAAAGGGATATCGTATTCTCCTGGGAGGAGATGCTGGACTTTGAAGGTGATACCGCTCCTTATCTCATCTATACATATGCAAGGACAAGATCCATCCTGAGAAAAGCTATGGATCAGGGGATAGAGCCCTCTTCTGATGAAGGCGTTATCTCAAAGCTTACATCCGATGAAGAGTATTCCGTTATCAAGGCTCTTGCCGATTTTGAGGATGCTGTAAAGAAAGCAGCCAATTCAAATGAACCCTTCATGATCTCCAGGCAGATCGCCCTTATAGCAAGGAACTTCAACCGTTTCTACAATAATTCCAGGATCCTTGGAGATGAGGACAGTGACATGATAAAGGCGAGACTTGCTCTCTGCGATGCTGTATGTACGACTATCAAGTCCGGTCTTGACCTTCTCGGTATCGACGTTGTTGAGAGGATGTGATCTTTGATGACTGAATCTGTTCTCGGCAGCATGCCGGATTTCAAGAATATCAAGTACAGCCGCCCTGATATAGATGCTTTTACGGAACTGATCAAAGAACTCCGTCTGAAGCTGATGACATGTCAGGATGTGGATCAGGCATCTGACCTTATCTTCAGGTATGAGAAGGAGCTGGCATCTTTTGATACCCAGTATGCTCTCTGTAATATCCTCCATGATCTTGATACCTCAGATGATTTCTATACTGACGAGCTGGAGTTCTTTGATGAGGCTTTCGCGACGGTAAGCGAGCTTTGTGCCGCACTTCTTACAAGCATGATCAACTGTCCCTGTGCAGATGAACTCAAGGCCAAGTACGGGGATATGATCTTCAGGAAGGCCGTTAACCAGAAGGAGACCGTATCAAGCGAGATCATCGATGAACTGGTAAAGGAATCATCACTCGAAAATGACTATTCCCAGATCCAGTCGGAGGCAGAGATAGAGTTTGAAGGACAGACCCTTAATCTCAGCCTTTTGTCCCCATATCTTGAGTCTACTGACAGAAAGGTCAGGAAAAAAGCCCATAAGGCCCTTGATGCATATTATATGAGCAAAAAGGAGACCTTCGACAAGATCTATGACGATCTTGTCAAGGTAAGGACTTCTGCAGCCTTAAAGCTGGGTTATAACTCTTTTACCGAACTGGGATATAAGAGGATGGAAAGATATGATTACACAAGGGAAGACGTTAAGGCTTTCCGTGATGCGGTAGTCAGATATATCGTTCCCATCACATGTCAGATAAGAAAGCTCCAGAAGGAGAGGCTGGGCCTTGAAGATCTTATGTTCTATGACCTTCCCACTCTCTTTAAGAAAGGAAATCCCGTTCCCATCGTACCCGGTGAGGGATACGAAAGAGTGGCCGGTGATTTCTTCAGGAAGATATTCGGCGTGGACCCCAGTTTCTTTGACGTTCTTTCTGAACACGGCTTTACGGATCTTCTCTCCAGAAAGAATAAGTCCACAGGTGGGTACTGTATGTATCTTGAGGACTATGCCATCCCGTTCATCTTCATGAACGGCAACGGTACTGCAGATGATGTGGCTACGGTGGTCCACGAGGGAGGACATGCCTATGCGGCTGTCCAGAGTGCGGAAGTATCTCCTTTTGTCGAGTGTCTTTCTCCCACCCTGGAGACCTGTGAGATCCATTCCACATCCATGGAGTTCTTATCTTATCCGTACATGGATATGTTCTATGGCGATAAGGCAGAACAGTACAGGGAACTTCATATGACCCAGGGACTTCTTTTCCTGCCTTACGGTTGTATGGTGGATGAGTTCCAGCACATCATCTATGATGATCCTGACCTGACCCCCGACGAAAGACATAAGGTCTGGCATGATCTGGAACTGAAGTACCAGCCTTTCATCAATTATGATAACGATCATCCCTTCCACGCCATGGGCGGTGCCTGGATGAAGAAGGATCATATCTTTACAACGCCTTTCTACTATATCGATTACTGCCTGGCCCATATGTGCGCCCTTCAGCTCTGGGACGAGTCAAGGACAGATATGAAGTCAGCTCTTGATAAGTACAACAGGCTCTGCGCATCCGGCGGAACTGATACTTTCCTGAAACTTATTACGAATGCAGGCCTTGAATCTCCTTTTGACGTAAAGGTCATAAAGAGACTTGCATTCTCCACCTGTGAGTTCCTGAAATTATGAGACTTCCCGACGGTTTTACTTCAAGGATGAACGGTTTCTTCGACCGCGCAGGTATTTCCGGCGCGGGTTTTGAAGAGAGCTTTGATAAAGAACCTCTTAAGGGAATAAGGATAAACCGGCAGAAAGCGGAAGAAGTGGATTATCCCGGTATACTATCATCCCTGGGCCTCTCGGCCGATCCTGTCACCTGGTGTGACGGAGGTTTTTATGACACGAATGAGTCTTCGGGAAACGATCCCTACTACCATGCGGGAGTCTACTATCCCCAGGAGCCTTCCGCTATGCTTCCTGCCCAGGTGCTCTCTGCCGTCCCCGGCGACCGGGTACTGGATCTGTGTGCCGCTCCGGGGGGAAAAGCCTGCAGGCTCGGAGAGGACCTTAAAGGTGAAGGCCTTCTTATCGCCAATGAGATAAATGCCACCAGGGCAAAGGCCCTGCTCCGTAATATCGAGAGGATGGGCATAGGAAATGCGGTCATCTTAAATGAGACCCCCGAAAAGCTGGCCGGACGGTTCAAGGGCTTTTTCGATAAGATACTTCTTGACGTTCCCTGTTCCGGCGAGGGCATGTTCAGAAGAGATCCCAATGCGGTCAGAAGCTGGGAGAGGTTCGGTCCTGATACCTGTATGCCAATACAGGAGGAGATCCTGGAGTGCGCCCACAGGATGCTCAGAAGCGGCGGGGAACTTGTCTATTCCACCTGTACTTTCTTTGAAGGGGAGGATGAGGACCAGATCTTAAAGTTCCTGGAAAGACACCCGGGATATAAGGTCATAAGCCACCCGGAGATAAAAGGAGTCACCCACTGCGGAGAAGAAGGCATCCTTCCCGGAAGCATGAGGATATGGCCCCACTTATCAAGGGGAGACGGCCACTTCTGCGTTCATCTGAAAAAGTCGGAAGAGGAGGAGACAGAAACCTTTTCCCTCGAAAAACTGCCTTCCTATAAGAGCAAAAGAGATGACAATTACGGATTCGGGAAGTCAAGGGAAGCTTATATATCATTTCTCAAGGAGATACTTAAGGATCCCCCGAAGAAGATCGACGGTTTTCTTATGCACAGGGAAAAGATCCATATCCTGCCTGTTAACGAAAGGCTCTTTGACGGACTTAAGACAGTCAAGCTGGGAATGTTCCCGGGTGAGATAAAGATGACGTCCACGGAAAGGATCTTTATTCCGTCACATTCCCTGGCCCTGACCTTTAAGGCAGATGATATACGGGATGATTCCCTGTTGTCCCTTAAAAGAGATGATGAGAGGCTTATCAGGTACTTAAGGGGAGAGACCATCATATCTGATGAAGGCAATTTAAAGAAAAAGGGATACCTGGTCATAGCAGTTGACAGCTATCCTTTAGGATTCGGAAAGATATCAGGGGACGGATCCGTCAAGAATATGTATCCCAAGGCATGGAGGTTATTATGAGGATCGTTATAGCTACCGGCAATAATGACAAGGTAAGAGAGATAAACGAGATACTTGAGGGAACGGAGTTTGAAGCTGTTTCCATGAAGTCTTTAGGCATAGATCCGGATATAGTGGAGGATGCTGATTCCTTCAGGGGCAATGCCCTTAAGAAGGCCATGGCAGTCCATGAGTGTACCGGTGATATAGTAATGGCCGATGATTCAGGCCTTTGTATAGATGCCTTAGACGGTGCTCCCGGAATATATTCCTCCCGGTTCTGCGGTGAGGATTCAACCTACGAAGAGAAGTTTAAGAAGATCTTTGAGATGCTGAAGGATGTGCCGGAGGAAAAAAGGACAGCTCACTTTACCTGTGCCATAGCAGTCGTCTATCCGGACGGATCGAGCTTTACGGTAGAGGAGATATTCGAAGGCGTACTCCATGAGGAGCCGAAAGGAGAGAACGGTTTCGGTTATGATCCCATCTTCTATGTGCCCGAATACGGTATGACTTCCGCAGAGATGTCCCCCGCCATGAAACACAGCATGAGCCACAGGGGATAGGCGCTCCGTGCAATGGTTGAAAAGCTGTTGGAAAAGTGATAATATTTTCCGTACGCGTACATTTGTCCGCCGTATGCGGACTATCAGGACTTATAACAAGGAGGGACAACACTTATGGATATGGAAACTACCCAGTACTATCTGGTGGATAAAAAGGTCCTTCCGGAAGTCTTTATAAAGGTCATGGAAGTCAAGCAGCGCCTTAATACGGGAGAGTCGGTGTCTGTTAACGAAGCTGTAAGAAAGACAGGCCTTTCCAGGAGCGCCTATTATAAGTACAAGGATTCAGTACTGCCCTTTTTCGAGGCCACTAACGGAAAGAAGGTAACACTTCTCATAACTGTTGAGAACTTCCAGGGGATACTGTCCTCGGTACTTAATATAATCGCAGAGTCCAGGGCAAATATCCTGACCATCAACCAGAATATACCCATCAACGGACTTGCGGACATATCAGTTTCCATGGAGACCCTTAATATGTTCGGCTCCGTGGAGGATATCGTTACCGACATCAAGAGGATAGCGGGAGTACGTGAGTGCCGGGTCCTTGGAAGAGAATGATATAGTAAATAAAAGTGAATGGAGATATAAGAAAATGATCAATGTAGCGATTTTGGGATTCGGTGTAGTCGGAGCAGGCGTAGCCGAAGTATTGTCCATGAATGAGGACAAGATCTCAAGACATATGGGAGAGGAGGTCAAGGTCAAGTACATCCTCGATATCAGGGATTTCCCCGGAAGCCCCTTTGAGAGTCTTGTTACCCACGATGCAGACCAGGTCTTCGGTGATCCTGATGTAAGCGTAATAGTAGAGACCATCGGAGGCGCAAGGATCGCCTATGAGTATACGAAGAGGGCCCTTTCAGCAGGAAAGTGTGTTGTAACCAGTAATAAAGAGCTGGTGGCTACCCACGGTGTTGAGCTGATGCAGATCGCCAAGGACAACGGATGCAGATATCTCTTTGAGGCTGCAGTAGGCGGTGGTATCCCCATCATCAGACCTCTTCACAGATGCCTTGCAGGAAATAAGATCATGAGGATCGCCGGTATCGTTAACGGTACTACAAACTACATCCTTACAAATATGAGGACCTCCGGCCTTTCCTATGAGGAAGTGCTTAAGCAGGCCCAGGAGAAGGGATATGCAGAGCAGGATCCCACAGCTGATGTTGAGGGTATCGATGCCCAGAGAAAGCTTTCTATCCTTTCTTCCATCGCTCTGGAAGGTGACTATGTATCTCCTGACGAGATCCATACTGACGGTATCTCAGGAATTACATTAAACGACATCAACTTTGCAACGAAGATCAATTGCTCCATTAAGCTCCTGGCTGTTTTCTCCCATATGGACGATAAGAAGCCTTCAGCTTATGTAGCACCTCACTTTGTAGCAAGAAAGTCCCAGCTGGCTCCTGTAGAGGGTGTTTTCAATGCCATCCTTGTGAAGGGTAATGCAGTCGGTACTACCATGTACTACGGAAGAGGCGCAGGCAAGCTTCCCACAGCTTCTGCTGTTGTCGGTGATATCCTGGAGGCTGCTCTTCCTGCCGAGAGAAATGCATATACTTCCGACTGGCATTTTACCGATGCTTCGAGAGTAACTGCCGATTACGATGACGTAGTCACCAATATCGTTGTCAGGGCGAAGGCCGGAAGCGTTGAGAATCTCGTGGATAAGTTCTCCGCATATACGGTCAAGTCCGTATGGGACGGAAATGACTGCAGCGCAGTAATCGTATTCGGTATTGCCCACAAGGACATAGATCCCCTGGTAAAGTCAGTGGAGGGAAGCTGGATGCATTACATGGAGTGAAGACGGGACTGAAGATCGTTAATGATCTCCTTATAGTCTCTGTGTCTCACCCCGGGGAAAACATTGAGCATACGGCCGGCACCAAAGTGCCGGCTTTTTGTTATGGAATATCTGATCTCTTCGGCCCGCTGCTCCAGTTCCAGCCGGCTCTCTTTCGCGGCATCTTTAAGTTCTGCCTTGGCAAGGGCTGCCTGTACCCGCTTTTCCTGGGCCTGCTGGGTGGTCTTGAGGGCATTGTTGCCGATGCGGTCGCTCATCCTGTCACTTATATCCTTTAACGATCCGGCTATCCTGTCCAGCTCTTCCAGCTTTCTGTTAAGCCCGATAAGGGATCTGGCCGTAACTATGGTATCAGCAGTAAGGAGCAGGTAGAGAAAGATGAGGATGATAAAGGTAAATTTATGGGCTATAAGGATATCCACAGCTCCGCAGATCCCCTTGTGGGCTATCTTGATGGCAAAGACTACCGCCAGTCCCCATATAACGCTGAAGGCAGGGCAGATGTAGCCTCCAAGGTTAAGGGGCATATCTGAATAGTCCCACCATCTGGCGTGGAAACACTTATCCAGGATAAATCCTGCGATCAGTTCTATCGCAGTGGTGAATATGATGCCCTCCAGGAAAACGGGGATAAAGCCGTCAGATCCCATAAGGCCGTATACAAAAAGAACGGCCGTCATGCCGAATCCGTAGACAGGGCAGACGGGACCGTTTAGAAATCCTCTGTTGACGATATTTCCTTTGACCGAGGCATGGAAGATCACTTCGACTACCCAGCCGGTAAAGGAATAGATGATAAAGAACCATAACGCCTGAAGGAGTGTCATATCCGTCAGATCTGGTTGTCGCAGTATTCCTTGTAAAGAACAGCCAGTTCGTTCATATCCCGGTTCATCTTTATCTGAAGCCTGGAGATGTCCTTCAGGTTCTTGGACTCTATGGCATGCTTGATAGAAGTGAAGACGGAAGTGGTTTCATCAGTATTTTTTGCAAGACCCATCCTGATGCTGTCGATATCATTCCAGGCCACATCGTCGATGGTATTGGAAGTATTATGCTTCTTTGTGTAACCTCTTAAAGTTACAAGGTTGGAAGGTATGATCCTCTCAAGAAGCTCATACTGCCACTTATCCAGCATAGCATGGGAATAGGAGGAAAGGATCATGTCGTTGAAGACGCCTCCTGCGCACAGGATATCCGTAACTGAATCAGCGGAGATGAAATTCTTCAGGGAATCATATACGGTGGCGGGAGGAGTTCCGAAGAGCCTGTCCCTTTCGTCCTCTGTCATCTCTTCAAAGATATCTTCCTCACATCTGTAGAGACGGTCAGCCTCAAGATAATCTCCGGGAGTTCCGTAGGGCTTTGTAAACTCAGCCTCAAGAGCGGCAGTATCCTTTCCTGACTTCAATGCATAGTCGATACCATCCAGCATGCACTGGTAGATAGCTGAAAGGCAGAGATATGTATTTGTATGGGGGTTCGGGGAACGAAGCTCGAACCTGGTGACCTTGGGATTGTTCTCTGTGCGGACAAGGCCTAAGAGAACGGAACGGTTCCTGGAAGGGGAGAGCACGTCCTTTCCGATGGATGCAACCGCATGGGTGGGAGCCTCAAATCCGGGCTGAAGCCTCATAAATGCGTCAGTGGTGGCAGATACGAAGGGGTTGATAAGATCATAGTTCTTCATTATGCCCATGAGAGAACCCCAGCCGATCTTGGAGAGGAAGTCTTTTGTCATATCCCGGGGAGCGAAGAGGTTGATCTTCTTTCCTGACTTTAAGAAAGCTACTGCGTTAACATGTGTATGCTCACCGGATCCTGCTACGCCGGGGATAGGCTTTGCATCAAAGCTTACTTCCAGACCGTGCATACGGAAGATCTCTTTAATGAGGATCCTGGCAGTAAGTTCATAGTCGGCACCCTGAAGGGCATCTGAATATCTCCAGTCCACCTCCAGCTGCTCCATGATACTGTGAAAATCGCCTGAAGAAGTAACTGCAGCTTTAACGCCGCCAACTTCCTTATGGCCCATCTCGGGATTAAAGCCGTACTGGTCAAGTACCAGGATGACCTGCTCAAGGGCTGTCCTTACGACGCCTTTTGTTCTTTTCCAGTAGGATTCCTTAAGGGTCTGGGAGATGGAGAGCTGCTCTGTGGAGATCTTCTCGTCAGGAGAGTTTACCCAGAACTCCAGCTCGGTAGCCATGATAAGGGTGATCTTTGAAAGATCTTCAGGCTCAAAGCCGTATTCCTCACAAAGCTCCCTGTTGTTCTCGAAGATATCGAAAAGCCTCTTTTCGAAGTAATCGGCGCTCTTTTTAAGGACCGATCTGGAGCAGACAGGCTGTCCGTTATGGTAAAGGAAGGAAGGGACCCTGAGGGTTCCTACGGGAAGGCCCGTTACCGTATCTATATGCTCGTAGTTGTAATCCACATACCAGACTACCTCGGAGTCAGGTACAAGATCTACTTTTCCGTCATTGAGAGTGGCGATGCCGGGAAGGACAACGGATGAACCGTCTGTCTGTACCGCATCTCCGTTTAAGTAATTCTCAAGATTGTCGTGGAAGTCCTTTATGGGGATCTTCTCGTCCGTATCGTTTCCTGCAAGATCTACTGCTGCCAGGGAAACAAACTTTATCTCGGGGTGTGCCTCGAGGATAGCCGTAATGTCAGATACCGAGTGTTTCTCGGGGGGGATAATACTGACAAGATCTGGATATACCTTGAATTCAGTCATATTGATCGTTCCTACCGCTTCTTTTTAAATTCAATGTATTCTAACATATTTATCTTGATTTTTAATATTAAGTTGTTGCAAAATCAACCCATGAGAAATTCTTTGTTAGATATATTCAAAATAGACAACGTAGGGAAGCGGATTTCTGTGCGTATCATATTCGCTGTGATGCTCCTGATGCGTGTTTCGGTCTATCTTTTCCCCATAGGTGATAATGATTTCAGTGAATTTTACTCCTGGTTCATGGCTGTCAGCTCGGATATGGACAAGATGGCCAGGATGAGCTTTTCGGATATTCCCCTGACACAGGGCAATCTGCTTCATCTTCTTTCCATAATCGTCATAGACTATCTCTGTGTTTTGGGAGGGTTTCTGTATATTGCCCTCTTTATCAGGGATTACAGGTTGTCGGGAATGTCTCCCCTCAGGCCCCTTGATCCGTCAAATATTATCCTTCGTCTAATAATCATAGGGATTTTGACCGCTTTTTTGTACATTCCCATGCTTATAATGGTATTGTATTTATTCCTGATTTTTATTATCATCTTCCCGTGCATGGCGATGTATCCTGCATGTTTCCTTTCAGGGGACTCGGGATTCTTCGATTCCGTGGTGCAGGCTGTTAACCGCACAAAGGGTTATTTCATCGTTAATATGAGGAATTTCAGCATAATACTCCTCGGATATCTGATCCTCGACGGTGCCGCTTCGCTCATAGGGCACTTTCTGCCTGCGGCAGGTTATGTCTTAAGGCCTCTTGTAGCTGTCTTTGCGCTCCTGTCCTGTGCACGTTATATCGGTATGGTCTACTGCAGGATGATAGAAGTCCCCGGTAACCGCCGTCCGCCGGCAAGACCGGCTGCTTAAAGGATAATGATGCTTCTGCTGAGGCAAAGTTATATAGATTAACTAAAGATACATGGAGGTTGACTTTTAATGGACAACAACGAATTAGCGATCCAAAAGCACACTGAATGGCAGGGAAAGATCGAGGTTATCGCACGTGCTCCCGTAGATTCCAAGGAAGCTCTTGCTGTAGCATATACACCCGGTGTAGCTGCACCCTGTCTCGAGATCTCTGACAATACAGACCTTTCCTACAAGTACACAAGAAGACATAACCTTGTTGCAGTCGTTACAGACGGTACCGCTGTTCTCGGACTCGGCGATATCGGACCTGAGGCAGGTATGCCCGTTATGGAAGGTAAGTGCGCACTCTTCAAGGCTTTTGGTGATGTAGATGCTTTCCCGCTCTGCATCCGTTCCAAGGAAGTAGATGAAATCGTTAAGACAGTTAAGCTCCTTGCCGGATCCTTCGGCGGCGTCAACCTTGAGGATATCTCCGCTCCCAGATGCTTCGAGATCGAGAAGAGACTTAAGGAAGATCCTGAAGTCGATATTCCCATCTTCCACGATGACCAGCACGGTACAGCCGTTATCACGCTTGCAGGTATGATGAACGCTCTTAAGCTTACAGGCAAGCACATCGACGATATCTCTGTCGTAGTTTCCGGTGCCGGCGCTGCAGCTATCGCTATCACAAAGCTCCTTATCTCCAGAGGACTTAAGGATGTTGTCCTCTGCGACAGAAGAGGTGCTGTATATAAGGGAAGAGGCCAGAACATGAACCCTGTTAAGAATGAGATCGCCGAGATCACAAACCAGCAGGGTAAGAAGGGCCTTCTTGCAGATGTTATCAAGGGTGCTGACGTATTCATCGGTGTTTCCGCTCCCGGCGTTCTTACAGCCGAGATGGTCAAGACAATGGCTCCCAACCCCATCATCTTCGCATGCGCTAACCCCACACCCGAGATCATGCCTGATGAGGCTCTGGCTGCAGGTGCTGCCGTTGTTGCTACAGGACGTTCCGATTTCCCTAATCAGGTAAACAACGTTCTCGCATTCCCCGGTATCTTCAGAGGTGCTCTTGACGTAAGAGCTTCCGACATTAACGACAAGATGAAGATCGCTGCTGCCGAGGCTATCGCTTCCCTCGTTTCCGATGAGGAGCTCCGTCCCGAGTACATCCTTCCCGATGCATTCGATCCCCGTGTCGGTAAGGCAGTTGCTGCTGCTGTTGCCCAGGCTGCTAGAGATTCAGGTGTTGCAAGGATCTGATCCTATACAAAAAGAGATAAAAGAAAAGACCGCTGCGGCGGTCTTTTTTTATTCCCGGGGTGACTCAGGGGGACGTATCTCGTCTGACATGCGAAGTGTGTCACTAAGAGATACGTCCCCATGTGTCACCCCCTGTGTCCCTTTCAGGCATATTTGTGATAATATATACCTCATGGAAAAGAAAAAAGTCATCATCATCGGCTGCGGAAGAGTAGCCGCCAAGCATATAAAGGCCATCTGTAAGCTCAAAAACGATCTTGAGCTCAGAGCTCTTGTTGATGTTTCAGAGGATGCTCCGAAGAAGCTGATCGAAGGCTCTAAGCTTTCAGCAGAAGCAAAAGAGAAAGTTCAGGTATTTAAGGACTATAAGGAGGCTATCGATACCATAAAGCCTGATATCGTTGCAGTAACAGTTCCTTCCGGCCTTCATTACCAGATCGCCGAATATGGTCTTTCCAACGGATGTAATCTTCTTCTTGAAAAGCCCATGACCATGTCCTCTGAAGAGAGCAGGCTCATCTACGAGCTTTCCCAAAAGACGGGAAATAAGATCGCCATGGGCCATATATACAGATATTTCCCTCTTGTAAAATACTTAAGGGAAGATATAGTAAGCGGAAAGTTCGGTAAGATCACTCACGGAACTATCTATGTAAGATGGGGACACGGGGAGGACTACTATCAGAGCGCAGCCTGGAGAGGTACCTGGAGGTCTGACGGCGGAGCCATGATGAACCAGACCATCCATGCCATAGACCTTCTTGTATGGCTTATGGGAACTAAAGCAGTTTCTGCAACAGCAATGCTTTCCCAGAGACTTAGAAATATCGAAGCAGAAGATATCGGTATGGCAGTACTTAAGATGGATGACGGATCCCTTGCTTCCATCGAGGGAACTACAGCCACATCAGATAAAGAGCACGAAGCCATGTTCTCCATCTTCGCAGAAGACGGAACTATTTCCCTCGGTATCAGAAACGGAAAGCCTAAGCTCAATATCAGATATAAGGGTAAAAGCCGTAATATGCACTATATAATGCAGCAGATCAAGGCAGATGGTATCGGATCCATGCTCAACGCCCTTAACCCTCATACGGGCATCTACGATGATTTCGTAAAGGCACTGAAGGAGGGAAGACAGCCCCTTGCTGACGCCCTGTCCGGATATTCCTCTGTAGACACTCTTATGGGCATCTACAGATCCGCAAAAGAGAAGAGGGAAATACCTCTTCCACTGCAGGAACCATTTGCTTCTTCGGACATGACAGGATTTTTCAGGTGAGCTAAGATACGCAGTTATCAGAAAGGACAGTCAGTATGGCTTTTGAGTTGTTCAAGGGAATAGTCGGTGAGATGACCCGAAGCTGCCCTGCGTGCGGTAAACGTATAGGCATGACCGGAAGCTGCAGGAAACTATCTGACGGGACGGAGATATGCATATCCTGCTTCGATAAAGTAAGGATCATGTACCCTGTCAGGTTTTCAGAGAACCCCGAATATACCGAGTATTATAATAGCGGCAGATATAACGACAGGGAAAAGAATCCCCACTATCATCATTATTCCAACCTTCATGATTCAGATGATATCCCGGACCGCTATCTTATGGAAGATCCTGTCTACGACCTTGATCAGGAACAGTTTAAAGCGGCATGTGATTCTGTTCCTTCTTACATAAACGGTCTGAAAGAACAATATGGCGGATATGATAATGTATTTGTCATCGACAGGATCGGAGAGATCCCTGCTGACGGAAAGATAAAGTCAGGTCCCTATTCTTCCTTTACAGTGGATCCCGGTCAGTATATGAAGCTGGAGGGAAGGGTGGTCCTCGGCTGTATCTACGATAATGACAAGAGGATAGAATACAGGCATATTGCCCATGGTCTTGAGTATCCCTGTGATATCTCCTACTGCGGTTATATTTATCCCGGCCATTCCAGCCAGAGCAGCAGCGGATGCAGTTTTGCAAACGACGTATGGGTCATCGTCGCCAAGGGAGACTATCAGGCAGGGGATACTATAGTCAGTAAGTAGAACACGATTTCAAAGAACTATCAAAAAAGGTGTTGACATCGTCAAATGCAATGTTATAATAATCAGGCTGTTACGCACCATTAGCTCAGATGGTAGAGCAACTGACTCTTAATCAGTGGGCCCCGGGTTCGAGTCCCTGATGGTGCACCAGATTAGACCTCCGGATCATCCGGAGGCCTTTTTTTATGTTAAAATACAGTAGAGGAAAGATGGATGAAAAAGACAGGGATACTTGGTATATTTTCGATCATATTGATACTGGTGCAGTTTGTACTGAATGCGCTCCTGCTTTTATATGCTTTCTTTGGGACCTATACTGCAAACCGGCCGTCGAATATCTGGGCCGGGATATGGCACAGCGGAACACCGCTCCTGTTAGTCCTTTTTAACTTCATATCATTTATATTTGGAATAGTTTCGCTCATAATAAGCAAAAAGGAACGGTCCAAGATGATACTTGCATTTGTACTTATTGGTATGCCTCTTACGAGCATATTCTGTTTTATAATGGCCATTGGAGCCCATTATTGAAAGGATCTATATGGAAAACAACGGATTTAAAAATGAGATCATGATCGGTACCTGGTCCTGGGGTGAGGGAGCTAACGGCTCCAAGGCAGTCTTCGGACAGAAGTTCACAAAAGAGCATCTTAACGAAGTCTTCGACAAAGCCTATGATGCCGGCTTTACAGCCTGGGATACGGCTGAAGTGTACGGGATGGGTGCATCTGAACGTCTTGTAGGCTCTTTTATCAGCGGAAAGGATGTATTTATCTCTACCAAGCATTTCCCTAACAGGAAATATAAAGAAGGGGAGAACCGTAAAGCTCTTGAAGCCAGCCTTGAAAGACTGGGCCTCAGTAAAGTTGATCTTTACTGGCTTCATTCTCCCAAAGAGATAGAAAAGAATATGAAGGAACTGTCACAGCTTCAAAAAGAGGGACTTATAGAACATATCGGACTGTCCAACGGTAACGTGGAGCAGATCAAGCTGGCCGAAAAGGTCCTGGAGGAAAACGGATGTAAGCTCTATGCTATCCAGAATCATTACAGCCTTCTTGCCATGGACAGGGAAAAGGATGTCCTCAGCTATTGTAAGGAAAAGGGGATACTTTTCTTCGGCTATATGCTGCTGGAGCAGGGAGCCCTGTCAGGTCACTATGACAAGGATAAACATTTCAGCATATTTACCTTCAGAGGAATCTTATTCCCGAAATACAAATTTAAGAAGATAAACGCACTTATTGAATATATCCGCGAACTCGGCCAAACTCATAATATAGATCCTTCCCAGATAGCAGTAATATGGGGAAGGAGCAAGGGAATAATACCAATAGTGGGTATAAATAAGCCTCATCATGTAAAGCCCCTTAAAGACGGGCTGTCCGTTGAGCTTTCTGACGAAGAGATACTTAAACTCGAGGAATTAACAAGAGCTTCCGGAGTGATGCAAAAGGCATCCTGGGAATGATCAAATTAAAAGGTACCCCGATATGCTGAAAACGGTACCCCCAAAGTGCAGGTTTAACCTAATTTAGGGGTACAAGGAGAATAAAAAAGAGCTGCCATGATGGCAGCTCCTTTTGTTATGGATAATTTTACTTAGCCCTGTGCATCAAGGGAAGCAGTGATAGTCGTCATATCCTGGTAATCGTTATCGACGATGCAGATATAGGAAACACCGCGGTTAACTTCTACTTCCTGGCCGTCTTCGTTGTAAAGAACGATCAAATCATTAGGGGAATCCTTTTCCCATGTGATGGGAACGATCTTACCGCCTGAAACGTACCAGCCCTCGCCGCCGTTCTCGAGATATGCATTGATGGTGTAGTTGTCACCGCCGTAAAGCTCGATGTCAGCGTAGCATACGATGATGTTTGTAACAGCGATCTGATCGCCTGTTGTCTGGTCTACATGGGGAGCTCCGTACTGCTCTTTTGTGTAAAGACCTGTTGTGGCATCGTATGTGAAGAGAGCGTCATCGTTTGTAGCAGAGAAGTATACGTTGATCTGCTCACAGTCCTGACCATTTGCGATATCTACGGAATTGTCGGGAACGAAGTTAAAGAGTCTGGGAGCTTCGCCCTGAAGGTCGATACCGAAGTATTCGATAGCTTCTGCGATGTGGGCGCCGTCAGATACGGCTGTGTGCTCCATTGCTCTCTGGGAAAGCCATGTTGAATCTCTCCAGAAGAAGAGTCCGGTGGAAAGAGTTACATAACCGTCGGCATAATTCTGGGAGTTGTAGGAACCTGCAGAACAGTTGTTACCGTCGATATGGTCGATATCCCATTCAGAGATATGATCAGGAACCCTGGCATTTCTTCCGTAGTGGATGAAGATGGAGTTGTTTCCTGCAGCAAGATCTGTAGAAAGGATACGTGCTGATCTCAAAGATCCGATCTCAGGTACCTTGTTAACGTCTGCAAATACGCAGAGAAGCCTTGTCTGGCCGCCCTCTGTCTCATACTCGTAGATGGCATCAGCCTGGGAGATACCTCTCTGGGGCATTGCTGCATAGCAGTTGTTTACAACGATGGCGACACTTCTGTTTCCCTCGTTTTCAGGATCCATGTCCTGTACGCCTGTTACGGGATTAACTGCATTGGGGTTGTTGGGATCGTAAAGAAGATCGATTACCGGTGCTTCGGTAGTCGTTGTTGCCTCCGTAGTCGTAGTTGTTGTCTCCTCGGTGTCTTTTGTCACAAAAGTCTCCTCGGGATCTTCCTTCTTGGCACATGACACAACAGCGGTCAATGAGATAGCAAGAACAAGAACAGAAGCGATGATCTTATTGTTTTTCATTGTATTCTCCTTATTTCTTTTAGTTTTGCACAATGACTCTTGCACTTAGATAAATTATAACATTACCTTATTTTTCTAATGTTACAGGCTTGTTATATTGCGATTTGGTAATTGTGTTATAATATCGCGTGCACATTATTATATAAACAACTATGTTATAATAATTGGGCAAAAAGAAATGAATTACGGTAAGAGGTTTATCGAATATGGGAAAAGATAAAACAAATAAAAAGAAAGGCGGCAAGCACGTCGGTCGTATATTAGTACGTATTCTTTGTGCTCTGCTGGGACTCTGCTTCGGTGTAGTCCTCTACGGTTATAAGATCTTAGGCGGCTTTAATTTCGTATCAGTCCCTGTTGTATCAGAGGAGGAATACGACACATTGGAGATAGGTGAGGACGGAAGCTTTACAGGCGGAGACGTTACATCTTCCTGGGCTGACGGCGGACACACAAGAGTTTATGTAGATCCCGCCCATCCTATCATCAAGGTGGATCAGAAGGATAAGAATGTGGAGAACATACTTGTCTTCGGTATCGATTCCAGAGGAACCGATGACGTCCGTGCCAGATCTGATGCCATGATGATCGTTTCCATCAATAAGAAGGAAAATACAGTTAAGCTCATCTCCCTTATGAGAGATATCGGTGTACATATCGGAGATACTGAAGAGACTGCTTCAGGCTCCTGGGACAAGCTTACACACGCTTATGCTTACGGCGGTGTAGGACTTATGATCAATACCATCAACATCAACTTCGATCTTGATATTCAGAGATTCGTAATGCTGGACTTCAACAGCTCTTCAGATCTTATCGATCTTGTAGGCGGTGTAACTATCGATGTTGCTCCCGGCGAAGTCGAGTATGCAAATATCAACATCACCGAGCAGGCAAACCTTCTCGGTATAGATCCGCCCCTTATCGAGTCTTCGGGAGAGCAGACCCTTTCCGGTATCCAGGCTATCGGCTGGTCCAGGATCAGATATCTTGACTCAGACTTCGTAAGGACTTCAAGACAGAGGGAAGTTGCTACTGCCCTTATCCAGGAGGTAGCAGAGATGCCTCTTACAGACCAGCTTGCAATGATCGAGGATTCCGCAGGACTTTTCGAGACGAATATGCAGCAGCTGGATCTTGCAAGAGTAGGTGTCAATGCTGTTGGCGGTTCTGATAATATGGATGAATACAGAGTTCCCGCAGACGGAATGTATACCGTACAGCAGGATCCCTGGATGATGATACTTGACTGGGATACCCAGCTTCCGGAACTTCACGAATTTATTTGGGGAGAGTAATTTATGAGCAAGACAGTTTCCACTTGTATCCTTGAGACCAATCAGGTCCAGAACAGACCTCAGGAGAATGTGTTCTTCCACACTCTCTACAGGACACAGGCAGATTATCCCAACGAGTTCATGAGAACGGCGAGATCCACATCTCCCATTCAGATCTGCGCCATCTTCTCCTGTATCGGTCCCGATAATCTCGGAGCAGTTCTTAATATCGAATTAAATGAAGAGCTCGGCAAGATCGTAGCTTCCACCCAGAACCAGCCTGTCCTTGACTTTGAGGCTTTCTCAAACCAGGTCATCAACGTTCTCAACGTAAAGGTCTGTAACTATATCGTTGCAAGGGGCGGAACTCCCCTCAAGGTATCCATGACCATGCTCATAATCGAGGGAGATACCCTCCGTGTTATCCATATCGGTAATTCAAAGGCTGTCCTTATAAGGGACAACAAGATAATGGCCCTTACAGAGGATCAGACCGTAGCCCACAGATATGTGCAGATGGGTGCCATCACTCCCGAACAGGAGCTTAACCACCCTGAGAATATGACCCTTACCCAGTACCTGGGCAAGATGCCCCAGGACGGCGCTATCACTGCTGACAGAAAAGTCCATCTTAAGCTCAAGGACAATGATGAGCTCTGCCTCATGGGTCTCGGTATCGCAAAACAGATGCCTGCCCAGATGAGGAACATGACCCTCATCAAGCCTCTTTCGACTGAGAATAAGGCGAGAGAGCTCATTACTGCCGCATATAATTACGGAGTAAAGTCCGGACTTTCTGTAGTAATGATCCAGGTGGAGTCCACATTCCTTCTTCCCGGTGATGCCATCATCAACAGTAATCTTGCTTCAGACGGCACCATCAACAAGAACGTAAACAAGACCGAGGAAGAACCTTACACATCCTTTAACGAGCCGGTAGGCGACGTTGATGAGGAGGATATGCAGGAGACCCAGAGATTCAACCGCGGAGATTATGACGACGGGGAAGAAGAGTATGAGGACGAATATGATGATTATGAGGACCTTTCCCGTGAGAAAAAGGAAAAGAAGATGAAGAATAAAGACGGAAGTAAGAAGGAGAGCAAGGCTAAGCTTATACTTGTTCCCATCCTTATATTCATCCTGTGTACGGCCATTGGATTCGGAGCCATGTTCCTTCTGTTTAACTGGAAGCACATCATCGACGGATCTATCTTCGATAAGCCCAAGGAGACCCAGGAGACAGAGAACAGGCTTATGTATGTCATCAACGACAACACTCCTGTATATGCTGAAGATTCCCTTGAGAGTACTGTCATCGCTACCCTTGATAAGGGTGATTCAGTAGTCCTTAACGAGACATCCGGATCCTTTGCAAAGATCACTACATCAAAGAGCGTTGTAGGTTATGTGCTCCTTGTACAGATAAGTGAAGACGATCCCACTCTCGAAGAGCCTGAAGAAAACGATGAGGATGAGGGATCCGGCGCCGGCGCACTTGCTGCCCTCGATCCCGATTCTGCTCCCACAACAGAAGAGACTGAAGCTGAAGAGACAACAGCAGCTGCTCCCGAGCAGACCCAGGCTCCAGCTCCTGTTGAGACAGCGGCTCCTGAGCAGACAGAAGCTCCTGCAGAGACAGAGGCTCCTGCAGAGACAGAAGCACCTGCCGTAGAGACTGAGGCTCCTGCTGAAGAAGTCGAAGTTGTTGATGAGGAAGTTTCCGAATAAAGAACAGACATTAAATGACAATTAAAAACAGCCGGCTTTGTGGCCGGCTGTTTTTGTTTCTATACTATAACGATCAATATCTGAAGAGTTCTTTATAGAGTACTCTTACGGCATACTCGCTGTAGGCTTCTGATACACCGAACAT
>JAGAFH010000021.1 GCA_017612755.1 Clostridiales bacterium | reverse complement strand
GTCCGTGTTGACGGCAGAAGACTTGATGAGATCAGGCCTCTTTCCTGTGATGTAGGAGTCCTTCCCAGAGTTCACGGTTCTTCTTTCTTCCAGAGAGGCCAGACACAGGTTATGAATATCTGTACTCTTGCTCCTCTTGCTGATGCACAGAAGCTGGAGGGACTTGATGAGCAGACATCCAAGAGATATATCCATCACTACAACTTCCCCGGATACTCCGTAGGTGAGGCTAAGGCTACAAGATCTCCCGGACGTCGTGAGATCGGTCACGGTGCTCTTGCCGAGAGATCCCTTATCCCTGTTCTTCCTTCAGAGGAGGAGTTCCCTTACGCTATCAGAACAGTTTCCGAGATCACCATGAGTAACGGTTCTACATCCCAGGGTTCTGTCTGTGCTTCCACACTTTCCCTTATGGATGCCGGCGTACCTATCAAGAGACCTGTTGCAGGTATATCTTCCGGACTTATCGTTAACGAAGAAAATGATCAGGACTTCCTGGTATTCATGGATATCCAGGGCATCGAAGACTTCTTCGGTGACATGGACTTCAAGGTAGCCGGTACAACAGAAGGTATCACATCCATCCAGGTCGATATCAAGGTAGAAGGTCTTTCCCTGGATATCATCAAGGCTGCTTTCGAGATGACTCACAAGGGCCGTCTCCAGATCATCAACGACATCATCCTTCCCAGGATCTCCGAGCCCAGGGCAGAGCTTTCCAAGTATGCTCCCAGGATCATCTCCATGCAGATCCCTGTTGACAAGATCCGTGAGGTCATCGGTTCCGGCGGAAAGGTCATCAACAAGATCATCGCTGACACAGGCGCAGACATCAACATCAATGATGACGGACAGCTCTATATCTCCACACCTGATCTTGAGGCTGCAGCTAAGGCTCAGCAGATCATCAATGGCATCATCGCTGATCCCGAGGTTGGACAGGAGTTTGACGGCGTAGTTACAAGACTTATGGACTTCGGTGCATTTGTTGAGTTCCTTCCCGGAAAGGAAGGTCTCGTACACATCAGCAAGCTTGCCTGGAACAGAGTCGAGAAGGTTGAAGATGTCCTTCACGAGGGTGATAAGGTAAGAGTTAAGCTTATCGAGATCGATTCCCAGGGAAGACTTAACCTTTCCATCAGGGATACACTTCCCAAGCCTGAGGGTTATGTTGAGGAAGAGCCCAGAAAGCGCGAAAACCGTCCTAACCGCGAGAGAAGAGGCGGATTTAACGGAAACCGCGAGAGAAGGCACAACAACGACTCAGACGACGATTCCAACCGCAAGGGCAGAAGGATCGAATTCTGATAATCATTTCTGACTTTAAAGATCATCAGGGCGTTTCATCAAAGGATGGGACGCCCTGATTTTGATTTATGCTCTTCTTGTGATAAAATCACTCTGCTATTTATATTATTAATAGGGGAGAGATATATTGAAGGTCTGCTTTATCGGAGATATAGTTGCGGCACCGGGGAGAAGGGCGGTAACCAAAGCCCTTTCATCTTTTCTGTCTTCAAATGAGATAGATCTGTGTATCGCCAATGCCGAAAACAGCGCCCACGGTCTCGGCGTATCCACCAGGATAATCGATGAGATCACAAAGTGTGGTGTTGATGTGGTCACTTTGGGAAACCACGCCTTTTCCAATTATGAATTCATCTCCCAGATATCAAAGCATGAAAATGTGGTAAAGCCCTCCAATGTAAGCGGTTCCTGGCCGGGCCCCGATATCGTTTATGTAGAGAAAAAGGGCATAAAGACTGCCGTTATCAATCTTCTCGGTCAGGTGGAGATGACTCCTTTTGCGGAGGATCCTTTCACAAAAGCTGATGATCTTATCGGAAAGATCAGGGAACAGGGCATCAGGCATATTATCGTCGATTTTCATGCAGAGGCCACCAGTGAAAAGAAAGCCATGGGCTTTTATCTTGACGGAAGGGCCTCTTTGGTAGTCGGCACCCACACCCATGTACAGACAGCTGACAACAAGGTGCTTGAGCACGGCACCGGTTATATTACTGATGCGGGAATGACCGGCGTTACCGATTCCGTTCTTGGAATGGATATCGAAACTTCAATAAAGAGACTTAAGGATAAGCTCCCTGCCAGGTATGATCCTGCAGAAGGTGATGCTTCCATAAACGGCATTATCGCCGAACTTGATGATGAGGGCAGATGTATTTCTGTCAGAAGGTTTACAGAATATGAGTAAGTACAGATACGGACATTTTCTTTTTTCGACTTTTATCGCTCTTGTTTTTATATCCATTGACTGGATAACAAAGAATAAGATCTCCGGATCTTTTCAGCTTTACGAGAAGAGAGATGTGATCCCCGGTTTTTTCTCCCTTTATTATGTAAGAAATACCGGAAGTGCTTTTTCGATGCTGGCAGACAAGAGCTGGGGCATTACGGTCCTTTCCGTTGTCTCCGTTATCATGGCTGCAGTTATTTTTTATCTTCTTACTAAAGCCGGCCAGCTTAAGGATACTGCATCCTGCGTCGCCCTTACGCTCCTTCTTGCCGGTGCAGTAGGGAATCTTATAGACAGGATAGTATACAGATCCGTAGTTGATTTCTTAAGATTTGATTTTGGTTCTTATACTTTTCCCATATTTAACGTGGCAGACATCTGTGCCGTATGCGGAACGGTCCTTTTTGTGATAATGATCCTTTTTCAGCAGAAAAAGGTCGATAAGATATTAGTGAAGGTTGAAAATGATCTTAAATCTCACCGCAGATAAGACGGACATCAGGCTTGACGCTTTCATATCATCTCAAAACAGTGATTACACAAGGTCGTATTTCACTAACCTGATCAATGACGGAAGAGTCACTGTCAACGGTAAGACTGCAAAGAAGGCCGGATTGAAACTCAGGGAAGGTGATAAGGTGGAAGTCGATATGCCGGCTCCTGTTTCCACTGATGCAAGACCTGAAGATATCCCTCTTGACGTGGTATATGAAGATGATGATCTTATCATCATCAATAAGCCCCAGGGGATGGTGGTCCATCCTGCGGCAGGTCACTACGAAGGAACCCTGGTAAATGCGCTGCTTGCCCACTGCGAAGGTAATCTTTCCGATATCAACGGAGTTATCAGGCCGGGCATAGTCCACAGGATCGATAAGGATACTTCCGGACTTATGATCGCCGTCAAGAATAACGAGACCCATATAAAGCTGGCAGAGATGATGGCGGCCCATGAGATCGAAAGACAGTACAGAGCCCTTGTCTACGGTGTTGTCTCTGCTGATAAGGGGACCATCGATGCTCCTATCGGCAGGGCGGGCTCTGACAGAAGGAAGATGGTGGTCACTGAAGACGGGAAGCCTTCCATAACACATTTTGAGGTAGTCAACAGATATACGGAGCTTACTGATCTCAAGCTTATATTGGAGACGGGAAGGACCCACCAGATCAGGGCCCACATGACTTATATCGGTCATCCGGTGGCAGGAGATCCCCTTTATGCTCCCAAAAGGAAGAAATACGGTCTTACCGGCCAGTGCCTTCACAGTAAGAGCATCAGGTTTATCCACCCCAGGACAGGGGAGGAATTATACTTTGAGACAGAGCTTCCCGAATACTACAAAAATGTGCTTGAAAGCCTGATTATGTTATAATTGGAGAAGGTATGACCGAGAGAATCGAAAACATCAACATAAAAGAACTGAGTACCGGAGATCACACTAAGACGATCGCCGATGCTTTTGATGTTACTGTTGATGTGGGTACCGACTGCATCCTGGTAACCGGTGAAGATAATCTTAAGCTTACAAGAGCCGTAAACTCCATTAACTGTCTTTCGGAACTTTCGAAGTCCGGCCAGATCGATAAAAGGCTGGTGGATTATGTTATCTGCCTTTCAAATGCAGGCAAGATAGAGGAATTTATGAGCCTCGGGGATGATGTCATCTATACGACTCCTTCCGGGAGACCCATCAAGGCCAAGACCTTAGGCCAGAGATTTTATACAGATGCCCTTAAAAGATCTGAACTGGTCATCTGCAGCGGTCCTGCAGGTACCGGAAAAACATTCCTCGGCGTTGCCATGGCGGTAAAAGCCTTCAGGAACAGGGAAGTTTCCAGGATCATCCTTACCAGGCCTGCCGTTGAGGCAGGAGAGAGGCTCGGATTTCTCCCGGGCGATATAGAAGAGAAGGTCAACCCTTATATGAGACCTATCTATGATGCGCTTACCATCCTTCTGGGGCAGGAGCTTTTCGAGAGATATTACGAAAAGGGGCTTATCGAAGTGTCGCCTCTTGCTTTTATGAGAGGCAGAAATCTTGATGATGCCTTCGTTCTTCTTGATGAAGCCCAGAATACCACCTGCGAACAGATGAAGATGTTCCTTACAAGACTTGGCATTAACTGCAGGGCCTGTGTCTGCGGGGATTATACCCAGATCGACCTTCCCAAGGGCGTTAAGAGCGGCCTTTATGACTGTACCAAGGTCCTGGAAGATGTGGAAGGCGTAAGTATCGTTGCCCTGAAGAATGCGGATATCGTCAGAAATCCCCTTGTTATGAGGATCGTCAATGCATATGATCAGAGGGATAAGGAGCGGGATGATGAATAATACTTTCGGTGTCAGGTTCCAGCAGGTCGTAATAATGATCCTTACGACAGCCATACTCATAATGCTCGTGTTCTACGGTTACCGCCCCACAAGTTATAATCTTAATGTGGGTTCCGTCTGTAACCGTGATATCTATGCCACAAGAAACTTTGTTGATTCCTATCAGACGGAGTATGAGGCAGTTATCGCAAAGAATTCCGTTAATGCGATCTTCATCAGATCTGATGAGCTTTCGGACCAGAGCGTTGATAATGTAGAGAATTTCTTTACCCTTGTTGAGCAGACAAGAGCCCAGAGATTTGATGATTTCGGTATGCCCAATGAGGATTTTGACAGCGAATATGAAAACCTTAAGACTAATCTTGATACGATAGTAGGCGTAACGCCTTCTGACGATGATCTTAATGTCTTTATCAACATGTCCAGTCCGGCATTTATCTATATTGAAGATAAGGCTGTTTCCATAGCTGAGATCGTAATGATGGATAATGTCAGCACGGATTCCCTTCCTATATCTGTAGATGCCCAGGTGGACCAGTTCGTAAACAATAATGATTCCTACGAGATATACGGTGATGCTCTAAGGAGCGTTTTAAAGCAGCTTCTTATCCCCAATTCCGTATTTGATCCTGAAGCTACGAATGAAGCTGCTGACAATGCTTATATAGCTGCTAAGAATGATCCCATTACTGTTGACAAAGGTACAAAGATCATAGGTGCAGGCGAGGTGGTTACAGAGCATATATACCAGGATCTGGTGGATCTGGAACTTATAAGGGATGATTCCCTTGATATCATCATCCTGGCCAGGATCGCAGCTTATGAGATCCTGATCGTAGTATCCAGTCTCATCTATCTTGTTAATTCCAGGAAGAAAGCCCTTAACGAGATGAGGATCACTTATACTCTTGTAGTCACTTTCCTCATACCGGTCATCGCATCCATCTATCTTAAGGATTTCTCATCCATAATGGTGGTGACCCTTTTCTTTACCACGATCTGCGCCACCTATCTCGGTATATCTGCAGGTATTATCCTTTCTCTTGTGAACATGATGGTCATGTGGCCTTTGTATAACTTTGATGTTGAATATATCTTTACATCTATCGTAGGCATCATTATCTGTTCAGTCCTGGCAGGAAGACAGGGTAAGGTCTATAACAGTGCTGCCCTTATCATTTTCCCGGCCCTGTTCTGTATCGCTGCTTCGGTCATTTATAATACGCTTCTCGGCTCCACCAGAAACGAGTATATTGAAGCAGTTGTATGGACCGGTATCTCGGCAGCTTTCTCTACAGTCATCGCCATCGGACTTATGCCCATCTATGAACTGTTCTCAAATGCTGTTTCGCCTGTAAGACTTATTGAGTTGTCCCAGCCCGGGCATCCGCTCCTTAAGAAGCTGTTTATCGAGGCTTCCGGTACTTACCAGCACTCCATGCTGGTTGCCAACCTGGCTGACTCCGCAGCAGAGGCTATCGGTGCTGACGCGCTTCTTTGCAGGGTTGCTGCTTACTATCATGATATCGGCAAGCTGGAAAATCCAAAGTACTTCACCGAGAATCAGGCGGAGGGCGTTAACCCCCACGACGACCTTACAACGGAAGAGAGCGTTGCCATTATTACAGCCCATCCCGAAAACGGTGTTAAGCTGGCTAAAAAGCACAAGCTTCCCGAGCCTATTATCAAGATCATCGACGAGCATCACGGTACCATGTATCCCGGATATTTCTACAGCAGGGCCCTGGCGGAAGCGCAGGCAAATAACCTGCCTGCTCCTGATGTTGAGAAGTTCAGATACAGAGGACATATTCCGTCTACTAAGGAATCTGCCATCGTAATGATCGCCGATACATGTGAAGCTGCCATCAAGTCCACCAAGAAAGAGGAACTTGATGAGATAGAGGCCCTTGTAAGAAAACTCATCAAAGAGAAGATAGACCACGACCAGCTTATCGCTTCAGGTCTTTCCTTTGAGGATATAGAGAAGCTCATCAGGGCTTTCCGTCAGGTATACGCCGGCGTCTTCCACGAAAGGATCAAATACCCCAATGCGAATTGACCTGTATAACGACTGCGGATATAAAGACACGAAAGACATCGAAAAGTATGCAGATCTTTTGTCCAAAGCTATCTTAAGTGACGACTATATGGGCCTTGATCTTCTTGAAAAGGCGTAAGATTCCTATGTTTCCCTTACATTAGTGGATAAGGATACCATCAGGGAATTGAATAAAGAGAACAGAGGGATCGATAAGGAGACGGATGTTCTTTCTTTTCCCATGGCTGAAACAGGTAACGGCGAACTTATGGAGGAACCGGATCCTGAATTTGATGAAGAAGGAAATAAGATCTTTAATCTTGGAGATATAATCATATGTCCTGACGTAGCCATAGAACATGCAGAAGAATACGGTCATTCCAACGAGCGTGAATTCGCATTCCTGACCGCCCATTCGCTTCTTCATCTTCTGGGCTATGACCATATGATGAAAAGGGACGAGAAGATCATGACCAGGCTTCAGAAGATGCTCATGATGAAGATAGGACTTGCCTTTGATGATGAAGTCTATGAACTAAACGACCATCAGGACGAAGCAACTGAGGATAATATCGCTTATCCGGCCGGAAGTATCTGCAGCCACTGCGGTTATGTATCCATCCTGGGAAGGCCTAATGTGGGCAAATCCACACTTATCAACCTTATTACTGGCATGAAGGTGGCGATCGTTTCCCATAAACCCCAGACCACCAGGACCAATATAAGAGCTATCTATAATACTGACGACACCCAGATCATCTTTACCGATACTCCCGGTGTTCATAAGCCCGGTTCCAAGCTTGGAAAGATCATGGTAGGGAATTCCTTTGCCAGCGCCAAGAACTCCGACGTTATCCTTCTTATTGCCGACGGAAGGTTCAAGACTCCCGGGGATATAGAAAAGCAGCTTATCGCCAAGATAAAAGAGAATAATAAGAAGGCGGTCCTTGCCATCAACAAGAGCGATGATATCACTAAGGAGGATCTTCTTCCCATAATATCTTCCTATGCTTCGCTTTATGATTTCAGCAGCATCGTCCCCATAAGCGCAAAGACCGGAGATAACGTGGATGTACTTCTTGAAGAGCTCTCAAAGCTCCTGCCCGAAGGCCCCAGGATGTTTGATTCGGAGCATATGACGGATCAGACGGAAAGGGAGATCGCCAAGGAACTCATAAGGGAGCAGCTCCTTCATTTCACTAACCAGGAAGTTCCCCACGGAATAGCTGTGGAGATCGATCAGTTTGAAGAGAAATATGATGATAATGCCAAAGATGAATATGACAGGGACATCATCGTCATCAAGGCTTCCATCATCTGCGAAAGATCCACCCATAAGGGCATCATCTTAGGTAAGAACGGCTCCATGATCAAGAGGATCGGTACGGCTGCCAGAAAGAATATCGAGAGGATGACCGGCTGTAAGGTGTTCCTTGAACTCTTCGTAAAGGTAAGGGAAGACTGGAAGAATAACGATCTTATGTTAAATTCCTTCGGATATAAGTCCGAAGATGACTGATCATGTCCGGCCCTGTAAGCACTAAAGGACTTATACTCCAGACGAGACAGTACGGTTCAAACGACCGTATGGTAAAGCTTCTGACAAAAGACCGGGGCATCGTAAACTTCTGCGCCAAAGGCGCTGCAAAACAGGGGAGCAGGAATTCCTTCGCTTCTGTCCCTTATTCGCTTTCAAACGTCCTTCTTACAGACTCCCACGGATTTCTTTACCTGAAGGAGGGAGCTGTTATAGAAAGTAACAGGGGTATCCTGGAATCCATCGAAGCTATGGCGGTGGCCGCCCACTTTTCGGAAAGGCTTTCCGAATCCGTCCTTCAAAGCGATAATGCTCCGGATTGCTATGAACTGGCAGTCTACGCTTTCTACGCCCTTTCAAAAGATCCACAAAATTACGCTCTTATCTATTCCGCCTTTAACTGGAAGCTTCTTAATATGCTGGGCTTTACTGTAAGATATGAAAAATACGTTGATTCATACCTTTCCTTAAATGACGGAAGCGTCATTCCCTGCGAAGGAAGAAGTATCAACGATCCGTCTTATTATCTTATGTCAGCAAGAGCCGTTAAGATCCTGGATATGATGACAGATGCACCTTTAAAGAACATATTTACCATCAATACGGATGAAAAGGTCATAGAAGAGATAAGGCAGTTTACGACCCTTTATATGTCATCCCAGTTTGACCGGGAGATCGAGGATCCTTTAAAGAAGATAGGCCTTAACTAGACTTTCCAGTTCTCCGGATATAGAGATATATACTCGGGCTTTTCGAGCCTGTCATCAATGAGAAGCGCAAATCCCGTGTCTTCTTCCGTTCGTATTACGCGGCCCACTGCCTGAAGGACCTTTTCCCACCCCGGGAACCTGTAGGCAAAGGCAAAACCGTCCCCGAACTTCTCATCATAGTAATTCTTAAGGATCTCCCGTTCAGGCGTGATCTTCGGAAGCCCCACACCTACGATTATTACTCCTGACAGACGGTCTCCCACAAGATCTATACCTTCGCCGAAGTGACCTCCCAGAACTCCGGCTCCGATCAGACATCCATCATACTGGGAGGAGAACATATCGAGAAATTCCTTTTTCTCCTCACCATTCATGCCGGGTTTCTGGCGGATAAGCTTACGTTTAATGGGATCGCTTAAAGAGGATATTGACTTTTCGATCTCGTCACAGACAAGTGTCAGATACTCAAAAGAAGGGAAGAATATCATATAGTTTCCCCGGCGGTTGATAAGTTCCGACATTATCCTCTTACAGAGCTTTTCCAAAGTAATGGCCCTGTTCTTATAAGCGGTACTTATAGATGAGTCCACCAGTATCTCAAGATTCTCGGAAGGAAAAGGAGAAGGAAGCTCCAGGCTTCTTGAGTATCCTGCATTCTT
>JAGAFH010000189.1 GCA_017612755.1 Clostridiales bacterium | reverse complement strand
ATAAAGACAACCACCCTTAAGATCAAGCGCCCCAAGGAGCAGGAGGCCATCGAGTCCCTTCTTGCCAAAAACAGCGTTACCATGAGGGATATGAACGGAACAAATCTGGACCGTCTTATGTCCGTTTAATAGTATCTCTAATCTGCTATACTTATTAAAAAGCTTCAGGAGTAAAGCAGATGATAAGGATAGTCAGAACACCTTCATTTTCGTGTCAGACAAGATCCATAATACAGAAAGAGATCAGATCCCCAAAGGGGACCGGAACGGTATTTGTCGCCCCGGAATCCTCCAAGGCAGTAATCGAAAGATGCGTTATGAGATCTATTCTGGAAGAGCTTCATCCCGGTGAGATCAAGGTCACGGCCGAAGGCGGGGAGACGGTCCCCATCTGCGGCGCCATTACCGACGGGGATGTGCTGAGCTTTATCCGTCTGGGTACCAGGATCTTGGAGATGACCGGATCCGACACCGGTTCGGGAACAGACAGAAATCTCCTGAGAAATGCAATCTACCGTGTTATGGCTGAACACTTAGGCGAGTTCTCCACCTTCAGGAAGTTCGCCGGAAGATTTGAATATATAGATAAGCTCATCGACCTTCTGGGTGACTTTACCAGATTTGGCATAGGTGAGGAAGAGATAGCCAGAGCCTGCGGCGAAGCGGAAGATACTGACGATGAGGTCTATAAGGGGAAGCTTTCCGATCTTAAGATCCTTATGTACTACCTGAAGAAGATGGAGGAGGAATTCGGCCTCAGCCTTCTGGAAGACCCAATAACATCCGCTTCAAAGATCCTCATAAAGCTTACCGGACAGCCGGAACTTAAAGATACCAGAAGATACAGACCCCTTATCAGGTTCTTAAACAGAAGGTTTCTGGTGCTGGGTTTTGGTACCACAAGACTTCTTACGCCCAGGGAGACGGATCTTGTAAGATGCATGAGCGCATTGGGATCTGAGATAGTATTTAATATCGTATCCGATGGCAAAGAACCTTCTGATGAACAGAGCGTTTATTATTTCGGGAACAGGTTCATAGAGCAGATCTGCGGGGCGGTCCCGGGAACGGTCGTGGAGGTCCTTCAGGGGGATGATCCCTGCAGGCCCATGGCTGCCGCCCTTGATAATGCGGAAGGCGTTGATATCCCGGAGGATAAGATCGAGAAGACGCCTGACATAACCAGCATCACCTTAAGCGAAGCGGACGACCGTATCGCCTATACGGCAAATGAGGTCATAAGGCTCACAAGACAGGAAGGCTACAGATATAAGGATATCAGGATCGTCTGCGTCAACGAGGATATTATCCCCAGGCTTTACGGCATAATGAAGCTCTTCGGTCTGGATTCCTTTGTGGACAGGAAGATAATCCTGGATAATACCCCTGTCTTCAGATATGTAACGGCTCTCTCCGAGCTGCCCCTCAGAAGGTTTGCCCTGGAGGACGTGCTCCGGTTCTTAAGAAACGGTCTTTCGGGAGTACTGCCTTCCGATGCGGACCTTTTCGAGAATTACTGCGTGCAGTTTAATATCACCGGGGAAGCCAGGATATTTGACAAGACATTCTTTACTTCCGGAAATAAGCGGATCATGACCACTATGGAGGAGGGCCGGCAGATACCGGCTGCAGAATATCTGTGGGAACGGGTGGTGGAGAGGATCCTTATGCCCATCCACGATACGGCCTACGGGATCTATAACAGGAAGACCATTTCGGACAAGGCTATGGCCCTGGCTGAACATATAGATTCAAAGAACCGTCATCTGAAGGCGCTTGCCAAAGAGCTGACTGACGACGGGAGGGACGAGGCTGCCTCAGCCCTTGTCAGGGGCTATAAGGAGGTCATGACCCTTCTTACGGGCCTTACGGCAGTATATAACGATGTGCCCGTTACCCATGACGTATTCTGGTCCCTTTTAAGGATCGACATGAGGAACAAATCCCAGGGGACTATCCCCCTGAAGGTGGACTCAGTGGAGATCACTACCGTGGACCAGTCATTTATTACTCCCTGCCGGGCTCTTTTCGTACTGGGAGCCACAGAGAGCAACTTCCCCTTCGGAAGGGTGACTGACGGAGTAATGTCCAGGCTTGAGCTTTCAAAGCTTTCTGAGGACTCAGGCGTCAATATCCCGGACAAGGCCATCCTTCAGAACAGGCAGGAGTTTATATGTTCCGCCCTCATGTTCTGCGCCTGCACCGGTAAGATATTCTTCGTGAACTCTGACCGGGAAGAGATCAGCCGGACCACCGCCTTTTTTGAGAAGTATTCATCTAACCCCACGGATCTGGTCTTTAAGACACCTGTATACGGCAAGGCGGGAAAAGGGCGCCACGACTTCAGAAATGCCCTCATAGATCCCGGTATCATGAGCTCCATCATGGGCGATGAACTGAGGGTAAGCGTATCTTCCCTTGAAAAATACAATAAGTGTCCTATGTGGTATATGCTGGAGGAGATCTTAAAGATAAAGCAGAGGGAAGACGGCAGGAAAGTCGGAGCCAATAATATGGGTACCATCATCCATGACATGTACCAGTACGGCTTTGAGGAGACAATAAAAGAACATGATACTCCGGATAAGCTGGTAAGCTACGCCGGCGAGCTGGAAAGTGATCCCGAAAAGCTTCATAAGCTGGCCACAGATCTGTTTAACGGATACTGCCAAAGGTCGGAAAATGTTTTCGAAAAGACAGAGGATTTCTTTGCCCTGGCAGGCAGGAAGGCCATGAGGATGTTTGAATATACATATCCCGCCATCGTAAGGGAGGCGGGAAGCAGGGGCTATGTCCCCAGCGACTTTGAGATGGATCTTAAGAAGCTGGATCCTCCCATGACCATAGATACTATGGGTAAGCATTTCCTCTTCTCCGGATATATCGACCGGGTAGACAAAAATGCCATAGACGGAAAGTTCCGCGTCATCGACTATAAGAGCGGAAGTAAGAAAGTGGATCTTAAGAAAGCACTGGCAGGTACCCAGATCCAGCTCTTCTCTTATGCCGATGCGGTCATGAGAAGAGAAGGAGATGGAAGCGTTACCGATGCCGGATACTTTGAGATAGGTCTTAAGCCTGATAAGGACGGCCTGAAGCTGGATCCCAAGATGGCTTCCCTTGAGGAACAGGAATTCAGTGACGTTGTCTCCTATGTCAGATATCTGATAAAGGATGACTGTACAAAGATAGCTTCAGGCGTATCGCCGGCACTCATCAATTCAGAAGCCTCATCAGGATCCCAGTCCACAGGCTGTGAATACTGTCCTTTCAAGGGCGGCTGCGGCAACAACAGTTCGGATCCGGAAAAACGTTATGTGTCTGATGTTATAGATCCTGAAGCAGGATATGTAGAGAGCCCCAAAAAGGACACGATAATACCTGAGATGAACAGAAGAAGGGAGGGCGGGAAATGAGTGATCCTAATGAGAATACGATAATCTTATCTGATGAGCAGAGAGCTATCGCAACTGCTCCCATAGGTAATACCCTCGTTTCCGCCGCTGCCGGATCCGGAAAGACCACTGTGCTGGTCGAAAGGATAATAGGCGGTGTCATCAACGGCACCTTTTCAGCAGATGAGATCCTGGTAGTGACCTTCACCAGGGAGGCCGCTGCCAACATAAGAAACAAGATAAACGACCGGGTAAGAAAGAAGATGGCTGAACTTATGGCAGATCCCTCTTCTGATCCGGAGACTATAGCCCGGCTTAAAAAGCAGCTGGATCTTCTTCCCAACAGCTATATCCAGACCTTCGACGCTTTCTGCGCCCGGGTCATCAAGGAGAAGTCCTATGTCTGCGCAGACAGGGATGAAGTAGTATCTGCCGAGAGTGCCGTATCAGTCCTTGAAAGCGCAGAGCTGGATGTAATGATCTCCAGGGCTGCCCGGATGGTCATAACCGATAAGTACCTGACAGATCCGGATCCCGGCTTCTACCGGCTTACTGACATGTTCGGCAACGGCAGGACTGACGACAGCCTGGCTGATGCCCTGGCTGCCGTGTATAAGAAACTTCGAAGCCTTCCTGACTATCTCAGCTACCTCGATGGGATGCTGGATAAGAGGGAGGAGGCAGATGACAGATCCGAGATCTTAGGCTTAGAGGATCTGACGGACCGTGTTCTGGAACTTTTGGATCATATAGATGAGAAACTCATAAGCGAACTCCGGGCCCTCGTGCCTGATCTTTATTTTGTTAAGAGCGGCAACGACAAGAGGCAGGAAGCCATGTACGAGCTTCTGGACAGCGTCCTTCAGTATTCCGGAAGGGTGAAGAGGGAGACGGAAAGGGAGACGGATCCCTATAAGAAGCTTCTTGTCATAAAGGACTTCAGTGAACTTCTCGACCGGGAGGTCT
>JAGAFH010000188.1 GCA_017612755.1 Clostridiales bacterium | reverse complement strand
GTCATATCGGCACCAGCAGCATAGCCAGAGACAGAGACTTTCACGATATCTACTTCGACGGAAAGAGCCACTACTATATCGACGGGTCCGTATACAGCCACGGCAAGCTGAACCTCCTAAGCTACGATGAGAAAACCTGCGACTACCGCCAGATCGAAGCTGACGGCTCCTCCAGAAAGATCTTCCCAACTATGGCATAGCCCATGTCCTATTTAGGACACCCTTTTAGGACAATTTCAGCTCAAAACAGGGGAAATTGTCCTAACCACTGTCCTATTTAGGACACCCCTTTAGGGCAATTTCAGCTCAAAACAGGGGAAATTGTCCTAACCACTGTCCTATTTAGGACACTCTTTTAGGTCACTTATTGCCGCAAAAGAATTGAAATACCTCTCTTATTTTTCTTAGCCCTTCGTTTTATAATGTAAAAAGTAGTCCTAAGAAGGAGATCTTTTATATGAAGAAGAAAATAGCTGCATTGCTGGCATTGTCTTTTGTTATGACAACTGCCTGCGGTACTGTTCAGGAGACTGAAGAGGCCGAAGAGACAGAAAAGACGGAAGAGTCAGTTGTGGCTGAGACGACAGAAGAGACAGCTGCTCCCACTGAGACTACTGAGGAAGTGGTGGAAGTCGACATCAATGACTATTCCGGCATGACGGCAGAGGAGATCTGCGCAACTTTGACCCTTGAGCAGAAAGCTGCCCAGATGGTACTGCCTGATATCAACAGCGTAGATTATTCCGCTTTTGAAACATATGGTTACGGCGCCGTTCTCGGTAAGTATGACTGGGACTGGCCTGCACCTTCAGTCGATGAGTGGCAGATGAGAGTAGATACATTCCAGGAGAATGCCCTTGCATCCTCTGCAGGCATCCCTCTTTTCTATGGTCAGGATGAAGTTCACGGAATGGACTTCTCCTCAGGAAATGTTATCTTTCCCCACAACATCAATATCGGCGCTGCCAACGATCCGGAGCTGACAGAAGAGTACGGAGCTATCGTGGGATCCGAGATGATCGCCACACACATGCTCTGGACATTCAGCCCCTGCGTTGCCTGTGCCCAGGATCCCAGATGGGGAAGGACTTACGAGTCCCTGTCCTCTGATGAGAGCATCGTGCAGGAGCTTTCTACGGCATATGTAAGAGGCCTTCTGAGCGAAGGAGTTATCGTATGTCCCAAGCACTTCTTAGGTGATGGTTATACAGTTGCCGGAACAGGTGAAGGTGACTTCTACCTGGACAGAGGTGATTCACAGATGACCCAGGAGCAGATCGATGCAGAGCTGGCTGTATATGGAGCTCTTATCGACGAGGGCGCCCAGACCATTATGATCTCCCACTCATCCCTCTGGGGAACAAAGATGCATGAGAATGCTGAGTATATCAGCTACCTTAAGGATGATCTGGGATTTGAAGGATTCATCGTATCCGACTGGGATTCTATCGAGAACTGCTCAGGCGCAACCCTTAAGGACAATGTTATCCTCTGCGTAAATGCAGGTATCGATATGCTCATGGAAGCATCCAACTATGAGCAGGCAAGACAGTACATTATCGAAGGCGTCAACGAAGGTTCCATCCCTATGGAGAGAGTTGATGATGCTGTTACAAGGATCCTTAACGTTAAGATCCAGGAGAACCTTTTTGAAGATCCCTATCTTGAGGACAGAAATCCCACATATGAGTTTAACAGCGACAGATCCCACGAAGTTGCAAGGGCACTGGCAGCTGAGTCCTTCGTCCCTCTTAAGGCAGGTGACAACATGATCATAGAGCCCGGCATGAAGGTATTCGTTTCCGGTCCCGCAGCAGATGATACAGGTGTTCTCTGCGGTGGATGGACATATATCTGGCAGGGCCTTACCGATCAGGATGTAGGATCTGAATTCTGCGACTGTAACTCCATCCTTGAAGCCTTGGAGGAAGCAGCGGATTCCATCGGATTTGAGATCGTAACAGACCCCTCACAGATCGGCGAATGTGATGTAAATATCCTCTGCATCGGCGAGTATCCTTATGCCGAGTGGTATGGAGATACATATGATCTTTCCATCACCGGAGACTGTGCTCTTGATGGAAACCTTGAAGCAATAGAACAGGCTGAAGAAGCAGGCATTCCTACAGTTACACTTATCGTAGCAGGAAGAAATGTCATCATCGACGAGTACCTGGATCAGTGGGATTCCTGCATCATGTGCTACCTTCCCGGATCTGAGGGTGGAAACGCAGTAGCAGATGTCCTCACAGGACAGGTAGAGATGACAGGTACGCTTGCAATGCCTTACTACTCATCTGTAGACCAGATCGGAACAGGTGCGTGCTGGCACGACATCGGCTGGAGCGCCCTTCAGTAAATAAATACTGACTTAAAAACAGACACCCATCGTGGTACAATTGACTCCGTCAAATGTACACGGGGGTGTTTTGTTATGGAGAAAAAGGAAAGAGGTTCTTTTAAAGGATCCATCGGATTTGTACTTGCTGCAGCAGGAAGCGCAGTCGGTCTTGGAAATATCTGGAGATTCCCGTATCTTGCCGCCAGAGACGGCGGAGGACTCTTTCTCATCATCTATATCGTGCTTGCAGTCACATTCGGTTTTACTCTTCTTACCACAGAGGTAGCCATCGGAAGAAAGACAAAGCAGAGCCCCCTTACAGCTTATAAGCAGCTTTCAAAGAAGAGCGGATGGCTCGGCATCTTTGCCAGTGTGATCCCTTTCCTGATCGTACCTTACTACTGCGCCATCGGCGGCTGGGTAATGAAGTACTTCGTTGCATTCCTGACAGGACACGGAGCTGATGCGGCAGAGGATGGTTATTTCGGTTCGTTCATCACCGGAAAGACCGAACCCGGCATCTTCCTTTTCCTGTTCCTTCTTATCTGTGCCGTTATCATATTCAAGGGCGTTTCCGGAGGCATCGAAAAATCTTCCAAGATCCTGATGCCCATCCTTCTGGTCCTTGTTGTCGGCATAGCTGTTTATTCACTTACCATAAAGAGCACAAACGATGCCGGACAGACTGTTTCAGGCATCGACGGACTTAAGGTCTATCTGATCCCTAACTTTGAGGGCGTCGGAGTAAAGGAATTCTTCTATACTGTCATGGATGCACTGGGACAGTTGTTCTACAGTCTCTCTGTTGCCATGGGTATCATGATCGCTTACGGATCTTATGTTCCCAGGGAAGCCAACCTGGTCAAGTCCATCAACCAGATCGAGTTCTTCGATACGGCAGTCGCTTTCCTCGCAGGTGTCATGATCATTCCTGCAGTATTCGTATTCATGGGTCCCGAAGGAATGTCTACAGGACCTTCCCTGATGTTCGTTTCCCTTCCAAAGGTCTTCCTTGCCATGGGTCCTGTCGGAAACGTAGTAGGAGCCATATTCTTTGCCATGGTACTCTTTGCTGCAGTTACCAGTGGAATGTCCCTTCTTGAGGCAGTCGTTTCAAGCCTGGTGGACGGCTTTGGTCTTACAAGGACAAAAGCAACGATAATCGAGTCTGTCCTTGCTCTTATCGTCGGACTCATCGTCTGCTTCGGTTATAACTTCCTCTACTTCGAATATACGCTTCCCAACGGATCTGTCGGACAGGTCCTGGACATCCTGGACTACGTGAGCAACAACATCCTGATGCCCTTCCTGTCCATCGCAACATGTATCCTTATCGGATGGATCTTAAAGCCCAAGACAGTCATAGACGAAGTTACGAGAAACGGCGAAAAGTTCGGAAGAAAAGGTCTCTACATCGCAATGGTAAAGTTCATCGCACCCCTGTGCCTTATCTTCCTTCTTATGATCTCCCTGGGAGTTATCTGATCGAAAAGATCGGGCTGAAAAATCTCATTCATCAGGGAATAGAAAAAAACAGCCTACGTTGAAAACGCCAAGAAAAGCATATAAAATAATCGTGTAGGAGTTGTTTCAGCACACATGTGCTTTTTTGCTTTATTGGGGGATAAGATATGCAGAACAATAGAGCTGTTTCCTTACTTAGCACCATACTTTCGACAATTTTTATCCTTTCATTGATCCCTGTTAATGAATTACGAGC
>JAGAFH010000187.1 GCA_017612755.1 Clostridiales bacterium | reverse complement strand
TGTCATCAACAATATCTCCGGCGCCAACCTGGCCTCCGGTATCGCCACCACCCTTATCTGCGGAAAAGACGAGATCAAGAAGACGGACAAAGAGTCTAAGGGGACGGTCTATGTTCTGGAGACTGACGAGGCCGCTTTTGCAAAGATAGCAGGGGATCTTAAGCCCAAGGTATCGGTAGTCACCAACCTTTTCAGGGACCAGCTGGACAGATACGGGGAACTTACCCACACCAGGGACCTCATTGCCGGCGGTATCGACAAGACAGAGGCAAAACTGGTCATCAACAGCGATGATTCCCTTGTGGCTTCTCTCGGAAAGGGCAGGGAAGACAGATCCGTCTTTTTCGGAATGGACAAGGAGTCCATGAGATATAATAACGAAAAGTACCCTCCCGGAAAGAGCCTTATCCCCGCTTCACCCGACGCAGTCTACTGCCCTGAATGTAAGCTCAGATATGAATATAAAGCCAGAAGCTTCGGCCATCTGGGAGATTTCTACTGCACCGGCTGCGGTGCAAAGAGTCCGGCCAACAGGTTCAGCGTTGTCTACGACCTGGGAAGATCCCCCTCCGCGGAAGACTACGCTTTCAAGATCAAAGATGACGGCACGGGAAGCATAAAGGACCAGATCCTTAAGGTCCCGGGAAGCCATAACCTCTACAACACCTGCGCTGCCATTTCTGCAGTAACTGTCATGACGGAGATCCTGGAAAACGGGGGAGAGGCATCATCCGATATCTTCGGAAAGGCCTGCGATTCCACGGGAAAGATAAGCGCAGCCTTCGGACGCATGGAGAAGTTCAAGGTAAAGAACAAGGATGTGTGCATCCTTCTGGTAAAGAATCCGGTAGGTCTGGACAGATCCCTTCAGTTCGTCTCCGAGGCAGAGGATGCAGGTGCTTTATACCTTCTGCTCAACAGTAATTTTGCCGACGGAAAAGACGTATCCTGGATATGGGATGTGGACTTTGAAGCCAAGGCTGAGGACTTCCCGGATAATATCTACGTCAGCGGCCAGAGATACGGCGATATGTACCTCAGGGTCCTTTACACCGGCAGGGAAGTAAAGGCCAGGGGCGAAGAAAAAGAGATGAAGGACATTTTCGACAGGGCCCTCTCCGAGTGCCCTGAAGGTAAGTGCGTATATGTCCTGCCCAACTATACATCCATGCTGGCTTTAAGGGCCATGCTGGTAAAAGAATTCGGCATCAGGGATTTCTGGAAGTAGGAGGCGGAAGATGGCAAAACTGGTTATCGGACATTTTTATCCGGATCTTCTTAACCTCTATGGCGACAGGGGTAATGTCCTGGCGCTGGCAGTCTGTGCCCAGAGAAGCGGCATCGATGTGGAGATAAAACAGATCTCCATCGGGGATGACCTGAAGGAGGGGGACATCGATATCGGATTCATAGGCGGCGGCCAGGACAGCGAGCAGAACATCATGAATGACGACCTGGTCAATGTGAAAGGCCCGGTCATAAAGAACATGATCGAGGACGGCACGGTATTCCTCACAGTCTGCGGCGGATACCAGATGCTGGGCAGATACTATAAGGAACACGACGGCTCGGTCCTCAACTGTCTGGGAGCCATCGATTATTACACCGAGGGCGAAAAGGAAAGATATATAAACGACACAGTCTACGAACTCACTACAGACGAGGGAAAGACCGTGACCTGCATAGGCTTTGAGAACCACAGCGGAAGGACATATCTGGGAGAAGGGGTGAAGCCCTTCATGAAGGTGGTAAAAGGCCACGGAAACAACGGAAAAGACGGCTTTGAGGGCATGAGGTACAAGAATACATTCGGCACCTACTCCCACGGAAGCTTCCTTCCCAAGAACCCGGAAGTTACGAAGATGCTCCTTACTCTCGCCCTTAAAAGGAAGTACGGGGAAGACTTCGAATTTGACTTTAAGGCGGTTGGCGCAGAGGAAGAAGCCCGGGAAGCCGCATTAAAATACATTGAAACAGGCAAAGAACAGATGATATAATGTCATGTTGTAATTTCAGGAGGTAAGGCACATGGTAAAGGCAATCGTCGGAGCTAACTGGGGAGATGAAGGAAAGGGTAAGATCACTGACCTTCTCGCAAATGAATCAGATATCGTTATCCGCTTTCAGGGCGGAGCAAACGCAGGACATACCATCATCAATGAGCACGGAAGGTTCGCGCTCCATCTGATGCCGTCCGGCGTGTGCCACGAGAATATAACAAACATCATCGGAAACGGTGTTGCCCTTGATATCAAGAAGTTCATCAAGGAATATGACGAGATGAAGGAGAGAGGACTTAACCCTAAGATCCTGGTATCTGACAGGGCCCAGATCATCATGCCCTACCATGTTCTCTTCGATCAGTACGAAGAGGAGAGATTAGGCGGCAAGGCTTTCGGTTCCACCAAGTCCGGTATCGCCCCCTTCTATTCTGACAAGTACGCCAAGATCGGTTTCCAGGTCGGCGAGCTTTTCGAGAAGGATGCGCTTAAGGAGAAGATCAACAGAGTCCTTGAGATCAAGAATACCCTCATCGTTAACCTTTACCACAAAGATCCTATCGACGCAGATGCACTTTTCGAGGAAGTAAGCGGTTACGCCGATATCATCAAGCCTTTTGTTGCAGATACGAATGCATTTATCCACGACGCTCTCAAGAGAGGCGGAAAGATCCTTCTTGAGGGTCAGCTCGGTTCCATGAAGGATCCCGACCACGGTATCTATCCCATGGTCACATCATCCTCCACTCTCGCAGGTTACGGAGCAGTCGGTGCAGGTATCCCTCCTTATGAGATAAAGGACATCATCGCAGTTACAAAGGCTTATTCTTCTGCAGTAGGCGCAGGCGCATTCGTAAGTGAGATCCTTGACGAGGCAGAGGCTACAGAACTTCGTAACAGAGGCGGAGACAAGGGTGAGTACGGCGCAACTACAGGCCGTCCCAGAAGAGTGGGCTGGTTCGATGCAGTTGCCACAAGATACGGATGCCGCGTCCAGGGCGCTACTGAAGTTGCCCTTACTGCTATCGACTGTCTTGGTTATCTCGACGAGATCCCTGTCTGCACAGGATACGAGATCGACGGCGAGATCACTAAGGATTTCCCCAATCCCACTAAGCTGGACAGGGCTAAGCCCGTCTTCACAAAGCTTCCGGGATGGAAGTGCGATATAAGAGGAATTACTGAGTTCAGTAAACTTCCCATGGAGGCCAGAGAGTACGTTAAGTTTATCGAGGATGAGATCGGAGTACATATCTCCATCGTCTCTACAGGACCTAAGAGGGAAGAGATCATTCACAGATAATAGGAGAAGAGAAATGAAGAGTATTTCAAGAAAGATCTCATCGGCAGCAATGGCGCTGGTAATCGCCTCAATGCCGATGTCTGTTGCAGGTTGTTCTTCTATGAAGGACAGACAGGCAGCAAAGGATATTACGACAGAGTATCTTGATGCTGTCATCGCAGGTAAGTTCGACAAGGCAGCCAAGTGTGTCGAGGACGGAGAGGACGCAGTCAGTGCTCTTGAGATCGATACCCTTACGGCCCAGATCATCGACGCAGTAATGAAGAACGCTTCTTATGAGATCGGCGATGTCAACATGATGTCCCACAAGGAAGAGTACAACCTGACATTTGAGTTCTCATATGTAGAGCCTGAGGATGTTTTCGATGAGGAGATGGACGTTGACGAATTCCTGGACGCTCTTGCCGATGCAGATGACTTCTCGGAAGAGACATTTACTTTCGAATTCGTAGAGGACGATGATGAATGGCTCATCACATCCGACAGTACGGAAGATCTGGCAGAGTTCATCCTGGCTCTCAGCGACGGCATCGAGTTTAAGGGCCTTAACGAGACAACAGCTGTTGCTCTTGTTGAGCAGTACTATGATGATCTGGGTTCCGGAAATATCTCGGGTGCCATGGCTATCTACAAGTCTGAGGATTATACCCAGGAAGAGATCATGGAAGAACTTGCGATCGTGGGTATCACAGACGATTCCACAGAGTTTGCCGATTATATGGAAGCTGTAATGAGCCGTTCTGAGATCTCTACGGAAGTTACGGAAGTGGAAGATGATCAGATCACTGTTGTGGCTACCGTTGAAAGTCCCGATGTGAATCAGCTCACCGAATACCTCTATACAGAGGACGTTATGGTACCTCTTTATGCAGAAGTCTTCTACCAGATGTTCTATGGTGACCCTGAAGCAATGGATCTTTCGGCAGCTATGGGTATCGTTTATACGACTATGACGGA
>JAGAFH010000186.1 GCA_017612755.1 Clostridiales bacterium | reverse complement strand
TCGAGAACTTTACCAACTTCAGGGTCAAGAACCTGATGGCCATCTGCGGATGCGCCTTTAATCCCTCTGCCCTTACGTCTTTTGTAAGGCTGGCCCAGGGCAAGAGATTTGACGAGATCACTTCCGCCGATATCCTAGAAGTCAATATGAAGCCCGTCAGCGAAGTCTCTGATATCAGGGATCTTGTGGATTCCATGGATCTGGGGGCTGAGACCGATAAGGCCATCCTTATCGAGGACGGAAAGAAGAAGGAAGTGGAGCCTCTGTCCCTTAAGGCGGAGATCGACCTTCCCGATTCAGGTAAGAGGGAACTTGTGATCCTTAACGATCCCATCGTTGAAGACTTTATCATGGAGATTCCCGAAGTTCCCAATGTCAGGTATTTCTCCACTTTCGAGAAGAAGTCTGATGAGAGGCTTGATATCTTAAGAGAGACCGGAATGCTCTCCAAGAAGCCCATCGAGATCGCAGAGGGAGTTAAGATCGCTCCCATCGATTTCCTGGCTAAGGTGATGCCGGTGGAGAGCAAGAAGAACGTTCCCCAGGGGATCAGCGAATCAGCTGTCCTTATCTCAGGTACCCATAAGGGTTCCGATAAGACCATACTTATCCATGTCGGCATGGATAACAAAGAGTGTATCGAGCAGAACGGCGTAAGCGTAGCTTCCTTCTTCGATGCCATTGCCCTTCTTGCGGGCGTAAAGCTCATCTGCAAGGGCAAGTGGAAGAAGGCGGGTGTTTTCTCTGTCTGCGGATTTGATCCCGAGGAATTCCTTGAGGCCATGAAGAAGGAAGGCTTCAGATACAGGATAGAAGATGCCGAGCCTATCAGCTTTGATACCGGCAAGGGAAAAGGCAAGGGCAAGGCTAAGAAAGATAAAGACAAGGACAGCGATAAGGAGTAAAGGATATGGAAGACCAGGCTAAGGTCCTGATAGTCGAGGATGATGCTGATATCAATAATCTCATCTGTGAGACTTTAACAAAACACGGGCTTAAGTGTACCCAGGCATACTCGGGATCCGAGGGCCTTCTGAATTTTAAGAACGATACCTTCGATCTGGCCATCCTTGACCTTATGATGCCAGGCATGACCGGTGAATCCCTTACAAAGACTATCAGGGAGACTTCCAAGATCCCCATCATCGTAGTATCCGCCAAGTGTTCCACCGATTCGAAGGTAGATCTTCTGGCCATGGGTGCCGATGATTTCCTGGCAAAGCCCTTCGAGGTGAAGGAACTTATAGCAAGAGTAGACGTCCAGCTCCGTCACCTGTCCTACAGCGGCAGGGAGGAGTCTTCAGACGGGAAGAATATCCTCTCCTTTAAGGATCTGGTCCTTAACAAGGATACATTTGAGGCGACCCTCAAGGGTCAGGAGCTGACGCTCACCAGGCAGGAGTACAAGATCTTAGAGCTCTTTATGCTCTATCCCTCCAAGGTCTTCTCAAAACAGGAGATCTTCGAATATGCCTGGAATGAGTACTATATCGGAGAAGATAAGACCATTAATGTCCATATCAGTAATATAAGGGCAAAGATGAAGAAGATCACCGAAGACGAGTATATCGATACCATCTGGGGCATCGGGTTCAGGCTTGCAAAACAGAAAGCTTAATATTTTCTTTAACTTTTATTTGCGATGAATGAATATTGACAGTTGATAATGTCACCATAAGATCCCGGAAAAGGAGAATTTTATGGAAGAATTATTGCTGGTCACAAATGAACTGACCAAGAAGTATAAGAACACGGTAGCAGTCGACAGTGTCGATCTTCATATCAAGAAAGGTTCCATATACGGACTTATCGGAAAGAACGGTGCAGGTAAGACCACCATCATGAAGATGCTGGCCGGCATGGCCGATCCCACCTCCGGATCCTTTGAGTATGTAGGCTTCGGCGGTGATAATGACCAGGCCTTCTCCAGGATCGGAGCCCTTATCGAGTCTCCGGCCATCCAGCCTAACCTTACCGCTTTCGACAATCTTAAGATCAAATGCCTGGCATACGGTATCGGCGATGCCGATTATATCAATGAGAAACTTAAGCTGGTAGGCCTTGGGAACGTAGGCAAAAAGAAGGCCGGCAAGTTCTCCCTTGGAATGAAGCAGAGGTTAGGGATAGCTCTGGCTTTGGTAGGAGAACCGGACTTCCTTCTGCTCGACGAGCCCATCAACGGCCTGGATCCCCAGGGTATCGTTGAGATCCGCGACATGATCGCCAAGCTCAACAAGGAAAACGATATCACTATACTCATCTCCAGCCATATCCTGGAGGAGCTTTCCAAGATCGCAACGGACTATGCGATCATCAACAACGGAAAGATCATCGAGGAATCTACCAGCAACGAGCTTAAGATGAAGTGCCGTGACAAGATCGTCATCAAGGCGGCCGACACTTCAGTCATCCTTCCCGTCCTTGATGAGAAGGGATTTGGTGAATACCAGGTAATAGATAAGAATACGATCTACGTATTCGAGAGACTTGCGGATGTCTCGACCCTCAACATGGAGATTGCAAAGGCAGGTATCCCGGTGGAGTCCATCGGAGTCGTTTCCTCCGATCTGGAGGAGTACTTCCTCAAGGTCACCGGTACTATCGCCGGTGATAAAGCGTAAGGGAGGAGGTTACTGTTATGTTCTTGAATTTTCTTAAAGCTGAAGGCTACAGAGCCTCAAAGATGAAATGCATCTGGATCCTTCCTATCGTTATGTTTGCTCTTGTCCTGATGACGAGTTTTGTGCTCCTTCGTGTGGATATGCTGGGCATGATGGGTATGTCCAGAGAGGATATGGATGCCATAGCGGAGCAGGGCGCTTCCGCTGAAGGTATTGAGGATTCCTTCCGGGCCGGTTTTTCGGCGGGAGTGGATATGGGAAATGATATAGTCGCTGCTACGGAAGGCGATACAGAGGCGGTAGAGGAAGAGAAAGAGCCGGAGCCTGTGACCATCGTAGGCGAGGGCCTTCTTTACAGGGAAGACGTACCGGAGCTCTTTTACCAGAATATCGCAACTTTAAGTACCATCCTTCTTTTGGCTATCTTCGCAGGACTTTATGTGGGCGATGTATATTCCACGGGAGTCATGAAGAATATTACGATCGGAAACAGGAAGAGAGGACTTCTCTTTACTGCCAGGATGACGGTAATAGCAGTCTACTCCTTTATCTTCCATGTGATCACCTATTTCTGGACCCTTATCTGTGTTGCAATGATGGCTGAGAGCGTAAAGCTCAATGCTGACGGAGCCTTCTTCAAGTATTTCATTTTCTCATGGATCATCACTGTGGCATTCTGCTTTGTGGTGGCAGCAGTCACCACACTCACCAGGAGCAAGGCTGCAGGCATCACGGTAGGTGTCATCCTTGCATCGGGACTGTTGACAATGGCTATATCTGTTGCCAATATGATACTGGTAAGAAAGTTCGATCTGGATTCTTCGTTCAGCCTTGCCAACTACACCCTTACCCAGAATCTGGCAGTCCTTAACCTTCATTCCGAAGGTCATGTGGTGGTAAGAGCCTTAATGTGCTCCATCATATACGGGATACTTGCTTTCACCGCAGGTGCCATAATAAACAAGAAGAGGGACATATCATAACAGATGTTCATTAACCTGGTACGTATAGGATTAATAAGACTATTTAAGGGCAGCCGCTTCATTTATGGAGTGCTGCTCGCCCTTTTTTTCCTGTTGTTCATCGTATTCTGCCTGGAGCTCATGTATCTGTTTGAGGAAGAGATCACCGTGACACTTGAAGGCGGGGGCCTTCAGCTCGCTCAGTATATCGGGTTTAACATCGGAGTGGAGGCCGGTCTTTTATTCTGTATGTACAGTACGGTATGTTTCGTCTGTGACTACTATAAGTACAGACAGAAGATCAATATCGAGGGTATGATCAGGAGCAGGTCAAAGATCTGTCTTTCGGAGATATGCGCGCTCTTTATATTCAGTATGTTCTGCGGACTCCTGGCTCCCGTGACCGGAATGCTGGGTATCCTGGTGGATGGAACAGAAGAGATCCTGCTCTTTGAATATCCGGTCACTTTCCTTGAGGTCACCGCTGCCGGGGGCGTGATGATCTTTGTTATGAGCCTTCCGGTATTCTTCTGTGCCAAGCTCTTCAGGAAAAAGGCCATATCTATGGCGATGTATATCGTATGCTATTTCATATCCATCTTAGCTATATTATTTGCCATGGGTTACAATACCGCATTTATGTTAGGTGTCGCCTCGGGAACTCATTCGGCGGCTGCGGAGACGAACCCTGCTCCCGATGCCATAGAGCTGGTAACTGTTTTTCTGTTCCCCGGGAACCATCTTCATTCCTATGCCACCGGAACGCCTTCCGATGTGCCTTTGATGGTCATCTTTTTTGCTTTATTTGTTAATATCACGTTTTGGTCGGTTCTTTCTGTTCTGGCATCAAGGAGGGATACACAGATATGATCTGGGAAATAATCGCAATCGTACTTATCGCAGTCGTCCTGGCTCTTACCATGATGCTCATATCCCTTTACTCACAGCTGAAGAACCTTCAGTCACAGGTCCATTTCATCGCCAAAAACAGGACTAACAAGACAGTCACTTTCTACGGCAAATCCCGTGAGATGACTTCTCTTTCCAAGGATATAAACGAGGTCATCCTCTCCTGCCGCGAAAGAGAGCAGGAGGTCATGAAGCAGGATAAGGAGATCAGGGATACCCTGACCAATATGTCCCACGATATAAGAACGCCCCTTACGTCCCTTAAGGGTTACTTCGAACTCTTAGGCGAGTCGGAGGATCCAGGGGAGCAGGAGAAGTACAGAAACATCATCTCCGAGAGGATAGATTCCTTAGGTGAGATCCTGGAGGAGATGTTCTTCTACACAAAGGTCTCCAATATCAACTACAACGTATCCCTGGACAAGATCCCCATCTCGGATATCGCCATGCAGACGCTCTTCTCTTATTTTGAAGACTTTGAGAATGCGGGGATGGAGCCCCATGTGGATATAGAGGAAGGCCTGTTTGCCATAGCAAACGAACAGTCCGTCAAGAGGATCCTTCAGAACCTGGTAAAAAACTGCCTTGTCCACGGTAAGGGAGACGTTGATATCAGCCTTAAGAAGGACGGGGAAAAGCATGTTGCCTTCACTATCTCGAATTCTGTGGAAGAAGACAGAAGGCCGGATCCTTCCAAGGTCTTCGACCGCTTCTACAAGGGTGATGCTTCAAGGCACGTAAGTTCCAGCGGAATAGGCCTTTCAGTGGCCAAGAAACTGGTGGATTCCATGAAGGGGACTATCGAAGCCTCATTAGAGGGAGACATATTCGGGATCAGAATGAGGCTTCCTTCGATATGAGTTGAATTTTCACTCCTTCAGGTGTTATCATTAAAGTTAATTAATAAGTTATTTTTGAGACATCGGAGGTACCTGTCATGAGTACACGCGAACCGATCAATATGACTCCCGAAGAGAGACTCGAACTGGACAGCCTTGTCCTTGAGACAATACGTCAGTTTTCATCTGATACAGTCTATTTCAAAGATCTTGAATCCAGGTTCCTCTGGAACAGTAAAGGACATGCCAATCAGGTAGGTTCCACCCCTGATGATATGTTCGGTAAGACAGACTTCGATTTCTTCCCCGAGGAATTTGCCTGGGCAGCCAGGAACGTGGAGCTGGAGATCATCAGGACAGGAAAACCTATCCTCAATGTGGAGGAGGAGCTTAAGAGAGATGAGGATGACGAGCCCCAGTATTTCTTCGCCTCCAAGTATCCCCTTTACAACAAGGATCATGAGATCATCGGTACCTGGGGAATGTCCAAGAATATCACTGAGCAGAAGAAGATCGAGAAGGAACTGGAGAAGTCCTACCAGAAGGTCCAGAGACTTGCCAGGGTGGACGATCTCTGCGGACTTTATAACAGACGTTATTTTTATGAGCAGCTGGAGAGGATCATCAGTATCTACGAGGGAAGATCTGACGAGAGCACTTTCGCTCTTATCGAGATCGATATCGATGATATGAAGTTCATCAACGACCAGTACGGCCAGCCTCACGGCGATGATGTCCTCCGCCACGTGGCCAGCTCCATGCTGGTAGTTGCCAGAAAGACAGATACATGTTTCAGGATCGGCGGCGACGAGTTCATGGTAATGCTTCCCGACTGCGACAAGATGCAGGCTCTGGGTATCGCCAAGAAGATCGCCGAGACAGTCCAGGCAACGCCTGTACCGGTAGGTGAGAACAAGTCGGAGAAGGTCACCATCTCCCTGGGTATCGCATCCTATGAGAAGGGAAATGATATCTCTGAGCTTATCTCCCTTGCAGACAGAAAACTCTATAAGTCAAAGAGGAACGGTAAGAACCAGGTATCCTTCTGATATCTTCATAAGACAGTTATCATGCAGCCCTCGGAAGATCCTCCGGGGGCTTTCTTACGGGAAGAGGTCTTACATCAGCCCTTCTCTTGATGGGACGGGGCTTTCTTACGGCAGAGAGCCTTTTTGCATATTCATAGATCTCCTCCTCTTCCTTCCAGAAGAGATATGCCTCATGGGCTGCCTTAACAGCTACTATTAAAAAGAATCCAACTACTGACATTTCAAAGGGTGACATAAGGGATACTCCTTTCACAAAAGATCGTTTGTTCTTTTATGACAGGAGTATATCACCTATAAAGGTACATTAATGGTACAATATAGGCGAAAACGAACAAAACAGAACAAAAATCCTGTTACTTGAGACCTGATGCCTCGATCCTTACGGCTCCGGCTTCGATCATCTCCTTGGCCAGTTCCTTTGACCTGATGCCGCCGGCGGCTTTGACCTCCACCATAGGTCCGCAGGTCTTTCTCATAAGGCGTACATCCTCTATGTCGGCGCCGGCCGTTCCGAAGCCGGTGCTGGTCTTGATAAAGTCTGCTCCCTGGACTGTCACGATATGGCAGAGGGCCACCTTTTCGGCCCTGGTGAGATAACAGGTCTCGATGATGACCTTCAGGATAGCGCCCTTTCTGTGGACTGCGTCGGCGATGATGCCGATCTCGTCTGCCACCTGATCCAGCTTGCCGCTCTTTACCAGGTTGATGTTGATGACCATATCTATCTCGGATGCGCCGTTGTCGCAGGCGTTCTCAGCTTCGAACTTCTTTACGGCCGTAGTGGAATAGCCGTTGGGAAATCCGATGACGGTACAGACGGAGATCCTGCCCCTTGCAGTTTCTGATGCCAGCCTTACGAAGCAGGGCTGGACGCAGATGGAGGCCGCATCGTTCTTAACTGCTGATTCCACCAGTTCCCGGATGTCATCTTCCGTGGCGGTGACCTTAAGGTTGGTCATATCCACATGGGACATGATATTGTCCGGATCATACCTGTGGGATGAGGTCTTTGGTTCAAAGATGTGGGGGATGTCATATCCCAGAAGAGCGTCATAGACCGTCTGGGCCACCAGGGCAAAACCTGCTCTTGTTCCCAGGTTAAGGGGAGCCTCGTGTCCCTTGCCGTAAGCCAGGAAGGGAACGCATTCCCTGGAGTGGTCTGTGGATTCTGTTGAAGGGTCGCAGCCGTGGTCGGCGGTGATGATGAGAAGGTCATCCTTTCTCATATACATCAGGAACTTTCCTAAGGCATCGTCGAATTCATGCATGGCCTTTGCATATCCGGGGATGTCATTTCTGTGGCCGTACTTCATGTCGAAGTCCACCAGGTTTATGTAGCAGAGGCCGTTAAAGTCCCTGTCTGAAAGCTCCAGGAACTTTTCGATGCCTTCCGTGTTGCCGGAGGTGGGGATCATCTCCGTAAATCCCCTCTGGGCGAAAAGGTCCTTTATCTTACCTACGGATATTACATCCAGGCCGTTGGCTTTAAGGGTGTCGCACATGGTATCCGAAGGGGCGCTTAAGGAGAAGTCGTGTCTTCTCTCCGTCCTTACAAAAGATCCGGGCTCTCCCGTGAAGGGGCGGGCGATTATCCTTCCCACGCCGTGTTCTCCCGTCATTATGGCCCTGGCTTTTTCGCAGTATTCATAGAGGGTCTCTACGGGAACGATGTCCTCGTGGGCTGCGATCTGAAGGACTGAGTCGGCGGAGGTATAGACGATCAGATCTCCGGTCTTCATGTGTTCCCCGCCGTAGTCCTTTATGACTTCCGTGCCGCTGTAGGGCTTATTACAGAGGATGCCCCGTCCGGTGGCTTCCTTAAGCTTTGTGATGATCTCCTCCGGGAATCCGTCAGGATAGGTGGGAAGGGGCGATGAGGAATAGACGCCTGCCATTTCCCAGTGACCGATGGTGGAGTCTTTTCCCTTGGAGAGCTCTCTTATCCTGCCGTAGGTACCCTGGGGGCAGGGCAGGTCTTTTTGGGCTTTTTTCCACTTTATGATCCTTTCATCGTCATGGCCGTCTATGTCGAAAAGACCCATCTTCGCCAGGTTGGGGAAGGGGGCGTCAGAATCGGACAGGACCGCTGCCAGAGTGTTGCTTCCCTCGTCTCCGAAAGATGCGCTGTCGGGCGCGCCGCCTATGCCAAAGCTGTCAAGAACCACAAGAAAGACCCTTTTTGCCATAAAGACCTCCGTCATTTTCATCAGAAATTATCTTCTTAAATTATAACCGATAATGAATTATAATAGCCCTTATGGATGAGAATAAAGAAATAAGTTTTAACGATATGGACCTGTCCCCGGAGATAATGGGGGCACTTAAGAAGATGGGGGTAAAGCGTCCCACTACGGTACAGCAGAAGGCTATACCGCTTCTTATGGATAATATGTCACTTATAGCAAAGGCTCCCACCGGAACGGGAAAGACTTTTGCTTTTTCCATACCTATCCTTGAATACCTGAACATGAAGGCTGACTTTGTACAGGCCCTGATCCTCTGTCCCACCAGGGAGCTGGCTTTACAGATCACCTCCGAGATCAAAGGTCTCGGAAGGAATATCAAGGGCTTTAAGGTCTGCGCCATCATCGGCGGCCAGTCCATGAAGATCCAGAGCGAGAAGATCGCCAAGAAGCCCCAGGTGGTAGTAGCTACCCCGGGAAGACTTCTTGATCTGGTCTCCAGGAAGATGATCGATATCGGAGACATCTATACCCTCGTGCTGGATGAGGCGGACGAGATGCTGAAGATGGGATTTATCAGGGACATCAAGAAGATAATCGCGGCTACTCCCGATGATAAGCAGATGGCTCTCTTCTCCGCCACCATGCCCAGGGAGATCCTGGATATCACCTGGCAGTTCATGGAGGGCGCAGCCGAGATAGACGTTATGCCCAAGGCTGAGGACCATCCTGATATCGATGAGTATCTGATAGAGATCCCGGAGAAGGATAAGGTGGATGCCATCATCCGCATCATGGACAGCAACTCCATCAAGAAGGCCATCGTCTTCTGTAATACAAAACTTCAGACTGAGAAGGTGGCTTCAAAGCTGGAGTCTTCCGGAGTATCCTGCAGGCTCCTTCACGGAAGCATCGGACAGGGCACCAGGAACAGGGTCATGGATGCCTACAGAAAAGGCAAGTTCGACGTTCTGGTGGCAACTGATGTCATAGCCCGCGGAATAGATGTGGACGACGTTGAGGCAGTCTTTAACTACGAGATCCCCAACGAGAACGAGTTCTATCTTCACAGGATCGGAAGGACGGGAAGAGCGGGAAGAAAGGGGTCGGCCTATTCCCTCGTGTCCTACAAGGAGAGACCCAGGATGGATGAGATCATCAGATATACTGCCTGCGACCCTTTGAAGATAACGATCGATTTTACATAAAAACAATAATTCTGCTAACAAAACACACCCCGGATAGTTTAAAATCTTATTAGTGACTATCGGAGGTGTTTTTTCATGCCTGACATCATATTAGACTGGAACAGATATCGTGCTGCGGCACTTAAGATAGCTCAGGAAGGATCCGTTCTCCTGAAGAACGACGGTAATGTCCTTCCTCTTAAAAAAGGTTCAAAAGCTGCCGTTTTCGGACGTATGCAGTTTCATTACTATAAGAGCGGAACTGGATCCGGCGGTATGGTAAATACAGGCCATGTTCCCACTATTGAGGAATCCCTCGAAAAGGATCCGGATCTCATCAT
>JAGAFH010000185.1 GCA_017612755.1 Clostridiales bacterium | reverse complement strand
CTACAGTAGCCCTGGATCTTACATATGCCATCCTCATCGGCGTAGCCCTCTCCATGATCATGACCATCAATATGCTTGCAAAGGTCCATGTCAACATCGAGGAAGAGACACTTCTCGACAACGTAAACGCAGCTATCGTCTACAGCGTCGGAGCCTACTTCTTCGCCAACGGCAAGGAGCTTAAGAAGGCCATCGAAAAGGAGACAAAGAGATACGATACATATATCCTCTCCTTCAGAGGCGTAGTCTCTGTAGATCTTTCTGCAGAGACCGAGTTTCTTGAAGCTATCGAGTATATAAAGAGCATAGGAGCAGATTTCTGTTTCGTCGGATTAAACGAGTATATCTTTAAGGACCTGGAGAAGATCGGATTTCAGGAGCAGGTGGGTATAGAGCACTTCTACCCCAACCTGGAGGATTACGTTAAGACTATCTCCGAAAAGGCTTAACGGAAATAACCTGATACTATATCTGCGATAGCTGAAAGCTCCTCATTGGAGTAAATATACCCGTAATAAAACTGGGTACCGCTTGAGCTACCCGGCTGGTAGTACCAGAAAGCCCATTCTTCACCATCATCTACAACTTCACTGTAATCAGTAAAAGGGTTATCCCTGCTTGTTTCAAGGCAGAAGTTCAAAAGGGTCTCATAATCCTCATCTGAGATCACTGCCTCTTCACAGACAGCCCCGGATACTGTGTAATTCGTGACCTTGCTGATAGTTCCGTCATAATAGACAGTATAGATATCGTTGTCCCAGACATCCTCTTCATAGGACATGGGTCCGCAACAGTAATCGCCGGCACAGAACATGATCCCCTCCTGGTCCTTATAATCCTCTATATCCACCTTCCTGTCGGGAAGGATGCCTGAAAGGGTAACATCAATATCCCTGTCAGATCTTTTATGTCTTTCCTTACCGCAGGATGTAAGTCCAAATAACATGACTGATGCCAGTAAAAGCGATATTGCCTTCTTCATGATCTCCACCTCCTGTTACCTGTCGAAATAGGACATCACCAGGCTCTGGATATCTCCCATATCCTTGTTGGAATATGCGTAGCCGGAATAGATACGGACATACTCACCGTCTTCATCGTAATAGCCGAAGGACCAGGTGCAGCCGTCACAGCAATCCTCTGAATAACCGGAAAAAGGATCATCTTCGATGCACCACTGCTTGAAATCGTAGAGGGCCTGAAGGTCCTTGTCAGAAAGCTTCTCTTCAGTTACTCTGTCCAGCGAAAGATTATAAGAGACAGTTTTTCTGATAGTTCCGTCATTATAGATCTCATAGTAGTCAGCTACCCAGTAATCGTCAGTATTGCAAACTTCTCCGGAATTGCTCTCCCGGATCGTCAGCATCAGTCCGTCATCATCCGGGATCACATTATCTGTGACCTTGATCCAGCCTGAATCCTTATCATCCCTATCTTTCTTATGCTTCGGGGCTTTCCCGCAGGATACGAGTCCCATAACCATAACGACTGCCAATAAAACTGATATAACCTTTTTCATAATTCCCTCCGGTAAATATTTCTTTCACCTGTATACACGCAGGAAAACAGAAAAGGTTGCAAGTCATTTTCCGCATATAAAAAGAGGCTGCTTCATTGAAACAGCCTCTTAAATATGATCCTGATCTTTATTTGGTTTATTCTTCAGCCAGCTTTAATTCCGTTTTCAAAGTCTTATTCAGGAAGAAGATAGTGATCACCATAAGAGCTATTCCTATGATCAGGGAGATAGCCGCATTCTGGACAATGCCGGCGATTATATATGTAACAAATGAAACACCTGCAGCTGTAAGCGCATAAGGAAGCTGTGTCGATACATGGGCGATGTGGTTACATCTGGCTCCGGCAGAGCTCATGATGGTGGTATCTGAGATAGGCGAACAGTGGTCACCGCAGACAGCTCCTGCCATACATGCGGAGACGCAGATAACTGCCAGAATATTACCATCCTCAAGAGGGAAAGCCTTGAGAGTGATTGGGATAAGGATACCAAATGTTCCCCAGCTGGTTCCTGTAGCAAAGGAAAGACCAACTGCGATAAGGAAGATGATGGCAGGAAGGAAACTTAAGAAAGATCCCTTGCTCTGGTCGACAAGACCTGCAACATATTCTGCTGCTCCCAGGGAATCGGTCATTGCCTTAAGGGTCCATGCAAGAGCAAGGATGGTGATGGCAGGCACCATGGCCTTAAATCCTTCTGCGATACAGTCCATACAGTCCTTAAAAGGAAGCACCTTCCTGATAAGATACAGGATAAGCGTTATAAGAAGAGCGACGAAGGATCCGAATACAAGTCCTACGGAAGCATCTGAATCGGCAAATGAATCAACGAAGGAAGCTCCGTCAAAGAATCCGCCGGTATAGATCATGCCGATAACGCAGCAGATGATGAGGGAAATGATGGGAAGGACCAGATCCAGGACCTTTCCGTTGCCTTTTACCTTCTCTTCCGAAGCGGCGGTAACACTGTCGCTGACTGTAAAGAGATCTCCCTTGAGGGCGTTCTCCTCATGTTTTTTCATGGGACCGTAATCAAGCTTGAATACAGCCAGGAGCACCATCATAAGGATGGTGAGGATAGCATAATAGTTATAAGGGATGGCTCTGATAAAGAGCATAAGGCCGTTGGTGCCTTCAGGAGCAAATCCGGAGACGGCTGCAGCCCAGGAGGATATGGGTGCGATGATACAGACAGGTGCTGCTGTGGCATCGATAAGATATGCCAGCTTCGCCCTTGAGATCTTCTGTCTGTCTGTCAGGGGACGCATAACGCTTCCTACTGTAAGGCAGTTGAAGTAATCGTCGATAAAGATAAGGCATCCGAGAGCGATAGTCGCGATCTGGGATCCGATCCTGGACTTAACATGCTTGCTGGCCCATTCTCCGAAAGCAGCCGAGCCTCCCGCCTTGTTCATCAGGGAGACTATAATGCCCAGGAATACCAGAAATACCAGTATACCTACATTGTAGGGATCTGACAGCTGGGCTACCAGGCCCTCATTGAAGATGTGCTCCATCGTGCCGACGAAGCTGAAGTTTGAATAGAAAAGTCCTCCGACAATGATGCCGACAAAAAGGGAGCTGTAGACTTCCTTGGTTATTAGAGCCAGAAGGATGGCAACCAGTGGCGGCACAAGTGCCCAGAATGTTGCATACATAAGAAACCCTCACTTTTATATATTATTGTTCCTGATCCTTAATTTAATATCCCAGTTCTTCCCCTACCAGGATGACCTTGATCCTTCCGGGGATCATGGAAGCCCTGGTGACTACGATCTGGCAGCAGATGGAGTCCTGGATACAATTTCCGCATCTGCCGGTATTTGCGCAGGGAGTATCCCTGTTGAGCCTTACGGTATTAGGAGGGGAAGCAAAGTTACGGACTCTGTCGATACCTTCTTCCCTGCTGCTTACGACCTTGTTCATACCGGCAACTACTATTACCTCTTCAGGTCCGTAGATAAGGAAACTGACCCTGTTTCCCCTGCCGTCGATATTTATGAGCTCACCATCTAAAGTGATGGCATTGGTGCTCATGAGAAATACATCCGAATTGATGATCTCCGCATTCATCTGCTTTCTCTCTTCATCAGTAGATGCATTTTCCCTGACGATCAGCTTATGACCTGCGGCTGCGATATCTTCCTTGATACCCATCTCATCTATAGTCATTGAACCGCCGTAAGAAACCGTCTTTGGCAGTACCGTCTGACCAATGAGCTCTAGGATCTTGGCCTTCGCGCTCTCTGTATCCGGGCAGTAGTAGCCCTCCATCTTGCGGAGCTGAAGCTTCTTGATTATAGATTCAGCCTGGTTTTTGTAAAAAGTCTTCTTATGTTCGTTCATAAGATCCTCCCGTCAACCGAAGAGCTTTTTGAAAAAGCCGCCCTTCTTTTCTTCTTTAGTTTCTTTTTCAGCTGTCTTTTCCCTTTTTCTCATCATCCTGGTACAGTAGCCTTCAAGATCGACAGATCTGGGAAATGCTTTGACCACTATGTCCACAAGTTCATCATCCTGGGCCTTAAATGCCAGTTTTGTAATATCGGTTACTATTATCTCCACAGAAGCCTTTTCGTGCATGGTCTTTAATGGCGCAGTCCAGAGCTCCTTGTTGCCGTCCGCGAAGGGCAGGTCGGAATCCGTTATCTCCGCAAGGTCTATATCCTTGTCAAATCCTGAGATGACCCCCCAGTTCATGGTGGCAAGACGGTTTTCGCTCATCAGCTTTTTCATGACATCGCCTTTAACGAAATAATAATCCCCATCCCCATAGTGTTCATACTTGGCGAAAATGGAATCCCAGCCGCTCATATCCGTAAAGAGCCAGTTGTAATCGGCGACCTTATCACCCATAGCAGCGAAAACAGGGGCGACCCTGGTACACATCTCGCTTGAATTATCAGTAAGAAAACCTTTCATTTCAGTGCCTTCCTGTAAATAATCACAATATAGATTATAGTAAATCCCCACAAACTTTTACAGTAAATCTTTTGATAAATCATCCTTTGGGTTGATTAACAGAAAAACACAGATGACTATAATGAAACTATTAAAACCGTAAAAAGGAGGACGTTTTCATGAAAAAACGTATTATCGCAACAGTAGTCGCTTCATCGATGCTGTTCGGCGTTGCAGCAATGACATCATCTTGCTCAACTGCTACAGACACGGATGAAGAGGTCGAAGAGTCCGAAGACGAAGAAGAGACTGAGGAAGAGACTGAGGCTCCCGAAGAGACAGAAGCTCCCGCATCTGACCTTGCATCTCTTGAAACAGGCTTCTTCACTGTTTCATATGACGATTCTCTCTGGACCTATGATTCAGACAACCTTTATGACAGCGAGTATGGCAGCTACGCTACCTTCTCCATCCCCGGCGCTACCGAGGATGATCCCGAGGTCTGCGAAGTTATGATCGATGTTTCCATCGAGTCTGCTGAAGGCTTCAGGGATTCTCTTTACAACAGGGAATTTAATGAAATGTCTTATGTTAACGGCGATTATGACACAACAAGCGTCGGCGGCCTTGACCTTCTCGACTATGAGGGTTATTACTGGGGCTGGGATGCCGAGATCCTTTTCAACCGTATCGAGAATGCAGGTGCTACAGTAGAGATCATCATCTCTGATCCTTCTAACGCAGATGCACAGGCTCTTGTACAGAACATCGTATTCAACCTTGCTGATACAGGCAATGTGGACGCACCCTGGCCTTGGGACGGCACACCTATCAACAACGGCAGCTTTGAAGCTACTGTAGATTCCTACACGCTTACCAGCACACAGCTCGTTATGGATGAGCCCTTCATCTCCCACGATACTTTTGATGAGCGCATCGGTGTTATCGGCGATTCCCTTTACATCCTTGATCAGAACATCATGAGAAAGTACACCATCGCTGACGGTGCTCTCGTATTCGATCAGGAATTCGAGCTTGATGACGATTATTCCGAGATGAGCATCACAAATGACGGCAGGATCATCCTTTCTGCTTTCTTCCAGGTAATCGAATGGAATGACGGCGAGATCGTCCAGACATTTGACGATGTCGATTACCTTTCCGTATCTCCTGACGGAACATGGGGCGTATCCTGGTTCGCAGGCAGCGATGTTGACCTTGTTGATATCGCAAGCGACGGTACTACAACACTTACACCCGTTACTCTCGAGGCTGTAGGTACTGTTTCTGCAGTAAACGTTTATGATGACTGCTTCATCGTTGCCGGTTATAACGATGAGACATCCGAGGCTGAAGTTTATGTTTACAACAAAGACGGATCCCTTGATAAGATCCTTACAGAGACAGGCGAAGACTGGGGCATCGGTTCTGTTACATTCGTAGCCAAGACATCCAACGGTTACATGGCTATGGACGGTAACATGAGAACAGTTGCACTCTGGTCCAACGACGGAACATATATCGGAAAGGTCGAGGATTCCGACCTCTTCGGAACATGGTATCCCTGGTTCTGCGGAAGCTGCATAGCTGCTGACGGCACATTCTACACAGTAATGACTGAAGACCGTGACGACGAGTCTGCTATGGAAGCTATCGTATTCACAGTCAGTGGTTTCTGATAATTTTATTCAATACCCCTCTTGAAGAAGGACCGTTCCGGAAGGAACGGTCCTTTTTCTATGCTTATAAAAATAATAAACAAGGATCAGAAACTGTATCTGATAGACCTGTTCATCAGGATGACTTCAGGGGCCTTCAGCATTTTCAGTTCTTCCTCTGTAGCTACGCCTTCCATTATGGTGGTGGCAAGAAGAGGGATACCGCATCTTTCCGATGCTTCCCGGACGATCTTCTCCCCTTCCAGGACTTCAGCGAAAGTGGTCTGCTCCAGAAGGTTTGTATTATTGATAAAACCGCTGATCTTCATCCTGGATGCCTCCTGAAGTTCGGAGCCCATCTTAAGGATACCTTCCACATCAGCGGTAAATGGTCTTAAAGTATTAACTACCATGATCAGGTTACAGTCGATCTTCTCAAGTCTGGTCTTAAGGGAACCCAGTACGTTGGCGCCCATATCCTCACCGCCGATATCAAATACTCCGGAGTAATCCTCATCATCGAAGATAACATACATCTCACCTGTCAGGACCGGGGCATCAACGTTCGAATTAGCATATGAGGGAATAATGACCCTGATGCCGTTCTTTTCCAGAAGATCCTTGGCATCAGCAGAACGGTAGAAGGGATTAACGATATCCATATCAGCCATCAGGACTTTCCCTTCAGGTCTTTGTTCCTTCATCTTAAGAGCGCAGTTGACTGCCACCTCAGACTTTCCGCTTCCGTATGCGCCGATCATTATATTCAGTCTTTTATCAGTAAAGAGCATCTCATTTCTCCTTAAGTCAAAGTAGCGATGGTGACGCCGTCGTCTCCTTCACCCTGATATCCCGCTCTGTGGGACTTCACCCGGGGATCTCCTCTGAGCATCGTATCTATGGCGGACCTCAAGGCTCCGGTTCCCTTACCGTGAACGATCCTGATCTCGTGTATGCCTGCCAGCTGACAGTCATCGATATAGGAATCAAGGGCAGATTCCGCTTCAGCCACAGTCTTTCCGATCAGCATGATCTCGGACATGACGGTCCTGGCCTTATCCATCCTCATCTTTGAAGAACTGCTGGCCTGATACTCCCGGGCTTTTTCAAATCTGTTCTTCTTTTCGTCTTTCTTACCGGGTTCCTTCTGGGCCGCGGTGGGAGTCCTGAGTTGGGACAGTTCCACAGTATAGGTCATACTTCCTGAAGAGATACGGACTTTCTTGTTCCTGCCGCCGGGGGCCGAGACTACGGTACCCGTAACGTTCATATGGGGAACGAAATACTGCTCTCCCTCCCTGACCGTCTTCGGGGCCTCACCGGGTAAGGATACGGAATCCAGCTTATCGTCCTCCTCATCGCTTCGAAGATCGGATATACCGGCACGGAGCCTTCTTCTGATCCTGTCCAGTTCTTCCGCCGACTCCTGCTGGGAGTTCTTTCTTGCATTTTTCCTGGCAGTTCTTATAAGCTCGTTCAGCTCTTCTTCCTTCTCTTCCAGGATCTTCTTCTGTTCTGCCCTGGAATCGTTCAAGATCTTAGTCTTGGAAGCCTTGAGAGCTTTTTTCTCCTCTTCAAGTTCCCTGACCTTGGAAGACAGTTCCTCATTAAGCCTTAAGTTCTCATCTTTGAGCCTCTGGGCCTCTTTGCTGTTGGCCTCCGCTTCTGCAAGGAGCCTCTCGTAGCTCATCTCATCATCAGTAAGCCTGTTGGTGGCATTATCTATGATCCTGGCAGGAAGGCCCAGCTTCTTTGAGATAACGAAAGCATTACTTACGCCTGGCATTCCGATAATAAGCTTATACGTAGGAGACAAGGTATCCGTATCGAATTCACAGGCCGCATTCATGACCCCGTCCTTAGTGACGGCATAGGCCTTCAGTTCCTTATAGTGTGTAGTAGCCATGGTGACGCAGTCCTTTTCGAAAAGCTCGTCAAGGACAGATACTGCAAGAGCCGCGCCCTCTGTAGGATCCGTTCCCGAACCAAGTTCATCAAGGAGCACCAGGGACTTGCCCCTGATATTTTTCAGGATAAACACGATATTGGACATATGGGCCGAGAATGTAGAAAGACTGGCTTCGATACTCTGCTCATCTCCTATATCTGCCAGTACCCTGTCAAAGACTGCCATCTCCGAACCAGTAGCGGCAGGGATCATAAGTCCTGCCATGGTCATAAGGGTCAGAAGTCCGCAGGTCTTAAGGGATACTGTCTTACCTCCCGTGTTGGGACCTGTGATAACAAGGGTCTTATAGTCTTTACCAACAGCGATATCAACAGGCACTACCCTGTCGGAAGGGATAAGGGGATGTCTTGCCTTTTTAAGGTCTATCTGTCCCTTCGTATTAACAGCCGGCTTCACGGCATTCATCTTTATGGCCAGATCCGCCTTTGAGGATGCCAGATCGATGCAGGAAACAAGAGCGATATCGCTTTCGATATTGTCAGATTCCTTTCCCACCATCCGTGTCAGTTCCTCAAGGATCCTCTCGATCTCTGCCTTCTCCATGGAAGCCAGTTCCCTGATCCTGTTATTCGCCTCAACGACAGCCATAGGTTCCACAAAGACAGTCTGTCCCGTGGATGAGGTGTCATGGACGATACCCGGAAGCTTTCCCCTGTGTTCCGACTTAACGGGAACACAGTATCTGTCTCCCCTGATGGTAATGACTGACTCCTGTAAGATTTCAGCATTATTTCTGATGACCCGGTCCAGGGCTATCCTGATGGTCCCGGCCAGATCCTTCTTTTCTTTCCTGATCTGGTACAGGGCTTCGCTGGCCCTGTCATTCATCTCGTCTTCGTTGTTGATGGAAGAGCTGATGGTCTTTTCCAGCCTGTCGCACTCCACGAGAGCTGTGATAGACGAAAAAAGGTTCGTCTCATACATATCGGCATGCTCGCCTGATACGATCCTTTTAAGGGCAGAAACTCCACGGAAGAAAGAGGCCACATCCAGAAGTGAACGCATGGTCAGCGTACCCCCTGCCTTAATGTAGGACAGAGGGCCTCTTAAGTCAGGAAATCCCGACAAAGGGAGAGAACCGTATTTGTTTATGTAAGTGAATGCCTCATATGTATCATTGAGACCTTCCGTTACAACGCTTACATCCGTGGTGGGAGCAAGATCGACGGCCAGGTCCTTTCCATAAGGGGTCCTGGCCAGTTCAGTAAGCTCATTTATTATCTTGTCGAACTCAAGGACCTTAAGTACTCTGCCCCTGATCTTTTTTCTTTCAGCTTCTTCTTCAAAAGTTGTATATCTGTACATTATTTCCTTTTAGGAAAGACGCTTCGCATTCTCTATCTCGATGGAAGGGATAGTCTTTGATGCAGCAAGTCCCTCCTCGATATCGATATCAGTTATCTTTCCGTTCTTTTCGATGATAATCCTGTTATATCTTCCTGCAAGAAGGCAGTCGATGGCACGGACACCCATAAGGCTGGCAGTCGTCCTGTCACGGAGCGTGGGAGATCCGCCTCTCTGGAGATGGCCGAGGATAGTAGGTCTTGATTCGATACCTGTCTGCTCCTCGATCTTATAAGCGATCTCAGTTGCATTTCCTGCGCCCTCTGCCACGATAACGATGTAGTGCTTCTTACCCTTGTTCCTGCCGTCAAGGATCACTCTGATAACATCACGGTTGAAATCGAAATCCACTTCAGGGATAAGGATGACTTCGGCACCTGTAGCAATACCTACATTAAGAGCGATATATCCGGCTCTTCTTCCCATTACCTCGATAACGCTGCATCTTTCATGGGAGGATGCGGTATCCCTGAGCTTATCGATGGCTTCCATTGCCGTATTCATGGCCGTATCGTAGCCGATGGTATATTCGGTACATCCGATATCATTATCGATAGTGCCGGGGATTCCGATAACGGGAACACCGAGTCTTGCAAGAGCGCGGGCTCCCTTGAAGGATCCGTCACCGCCACTTACTACAAGGGCATCAAGGCCGTATACTTCCATCATTTTAGCACCCTTAAGAACGCCCTCATCTGTCTGGAATGTCTTGGATCTGGCCGTCATAAGGAAAGTTCCGCCTCTCTGGAGAGTCTCAGAAACATCCCTCATACCGATGGGAGAGATCTCACCCTTCCAAAGTCCGTGATATCCTCTCGTTACGCCGTATACTTCAAGTCCTGAATTGATGCCTGCACGTACTACTGCCCTGATGGTGGCATTCATTCCGGGAGCATCGCCTCCGCTTGTAAGGATACCTATCCTCTTGATTCCGGGAGCGCCCGCAGCATCAGCGTCGTCATAGTTCTTAGCCTTCAACGTATCTATCTTAGGTAAATTATTTTCGTTATAAAGAAGTTCGAGCATAAAATGCACCTCCAAAACTGTTCTTTTTACGAAAAAGATTATATCACATTAATAGAGACGCATGATTGAATAAAAATCGTTATACGTTCACTTTTTGATATTATAATGAATAAATCAGTCAGGATTACCGTCTGAATCCGGGATCTGCTTTTCTATATCCCTTCCACCATAGATAATTCGGATAATACTGACAGTCTTGATCTCTTTTTTTAACCGGTAAAAGATAACGTAATTATTTATCGGGAAAGATCTTATCTCTTTCAACTTCATAGGTTCTAAGTCGTATACAGGATGTCTGTCCGGCATCTCACTTAGCAACCTTACGCCACTAAGTATACGTTCGACCTGTCCTTCAGCAGCCTTTGGCGCACATAGTTCCAAAGCAATATACCTGTATATTGCCTTAAGGTCTTTTAGGGCATTCTCCGAATAGACTATCTTCCACTTCATTTACCATATAGCTTT
>JAGAFH010000184.1 GCA_017612755.1 Clostridiales bacterium | reverse complement strand
GAAGAGAAGATCCCGCACATCATCCTCGGGAACGGATCCAATACGCTTTTCAGCGACGGAGATCACGAGATCGCCGTTATCAAACTGGACGATGAGTCAGGCTTCTTCAATTACATGAAAATCGACGAAGAGGATAATGATATCAGGGAATACGGAGCATCCATGCTGCTCTCTGTGGCATCAAAGATGGCTGCTGAGGACGAATATTCCGGCATGGAAGGTCTTTCGGGGATCCCCGGTTCCGTGGGCGGCGCTGTATTCATGAATGCCGGAGCTTACGGCTACGAGATCAAGGATATCATATATTCAGCTCACGCTGTCTCACCAGACGGGACTGAAGAACGTGACTTCACACCTGAAGAGATGGGCCTGGGGTACAGGACCAGCGCTTTCATGAAAAACGGATATATCATCACTTCCGCAAAGTTCAGACTTAAGAAGGACAAGGAAGAGAACATAAGAGCCAGAATGGCTGATTTTACTGAGAGAAGGGTGACTAAGCAGCCTCTCAGATATCCTTCCGCAGGATCGACATTCAAACGTCCTGAGGGATATTTTGCCGGGAAACTGATCGAGGATTGCGGTCTTAAGGGCTTTACTGTAGGAGGCGCTCAGGTATCTGAACTTCATGCCGGTTTCGTGATCAACAAAGGAGGTGCCACGGCAACGGATATCCTTGAATTGATACGTCAGGTACAGGATACTGTGTACGGCAGATTCGGAGTAAAGCTGGAACCTGAAGTCAGGATCATCGAAAAGTAGGATATTATGGATAACAAAAGTCTTTTGGGAAAATATATGATGGTATACGATCATCATACTCATACCACTTATTCCCACGGGAAGGGAAGCATCCTGGATAACGCAAGGGTGGCACATGAAAAAGGTCTGAAGTCCATCGCCATAACAGATCACGGCCCGGGGAACTTCCTTTACGGTATGAAGATGAAACTGATACCGCAGATGAGGGAAGACATAAGGGCGGCAAAAGCCCAGTATCCCGACGTCAAGATATTCCTGGGGGTAGAGGCGAATACCATCCTGAAGGTTCCTTATCTGGATGTTAAGCCTGCTGACTGGGATAAGCTGGACATAGTGCTGGCGGGATTTCATTTTGCGGTAAGAGGAGCAGGAATGCTGCCGAACCGCATCGGCCTTAAAAGCCAGAGTCTGCTGGTGCAGAACACCGATATGATCCTAAACGCGCTGTATTACAGCGAGGACTGCGGAAATCACATCGATATACTGACCCATCCCGGGGACAAAGGACCCTTTGATATAGACAACATTGCCAGGGCTTGCGAGGACACAGGCACCTTCATGGAGATCAATGCAAAGCATCCTCATTTAAGCGTTGAGGAGATCAGGATCGCAGCCAAATACGACGTAAAATTCGTCATCAGTTCAGATGCTCACGTTCCGGAGAACGTAGGTCTGTATGAACCTCAGCTTCTGAGGGCTCTGGATGCCGGGCTGGATCCGGAGAGGATAGTTAATATCAGGGCAAGGTAAGTTTATGGAAGTAGTGATCGTAACGGGCCTTTCAGGCGCCGGAAAGACAAAAGCAATCGAATGGTTCGAGGACAGAGGGTATTATTGCGTAGATAATATTCCGCCTGCGCTCATCAATAATTTCATAGAGCTCACCACCGGAGCCAGAAAGATCAAAAAGGCCGCCTTTGTAACGGACATAAGGGGCGGGGATTTTCTGGCTGATTCAAAGGCGGTCATAGAGAATCTCAAAAAGGACAGCAGCATCAACTTCAAGATGCTCTTTATCGAAGCTTCCAATGAAGCTCTGATCAGGCGCTACAAAGAGACCAGGAGAATGCATCCTCTGTCCAATATGCCCATTACCAATGCAATTATCGAGGAAGAGAAGAGTATCTTAAGCGATCTCAGGGCGGAAGCAAACTATATCATCGACACTTCCAGGATGAAGGTGGCTGAATTCAATGCTGAGATGTCCAGGATATTCGAGGCGGGCAGCGAGGGAAAGACTTTCGTACTGAACGTAATGTCCTTCGGATTCAAGAAGGGGCTACCGCAGGAGACAGACTGGGTAGTGGACGCCAGGTTCATTCCCAACCCATATTACGTTCCTTCTCTCAAAAAACTCACCGGCAACAACAAGAAAGTAAAGAACTTCGTGCTGGGCAAGGACGTGACCAAGGAATTCCTGAACAGATACACCGAGCTCATCAGGAAGGAGATCCCCAATTATATCAAGGAGGGGAAGTACAGCCTGACCATAGCCATCGGCTGCACCGGAGGACAGCATAGATCCGTGGTGCTTGCCAATGAGATCGCAAGGATTTTCAGAGAAGAAGGCAGAAGAGTTACTCTTGAACACAGAGAACTAAAGTGATATAATATAATTTGGTAATTATAGTATTACAAATACTAGCAATATATTAACTATACTATCAACTTAAAAGGAGATTAACATGGAGAAACTTATTATCAGCTGCTGCATTTGCGGAGCGGAAGTAACCAAGGAAAACAACCCCGCAGTTCCTTACACAGTAGAAGAGATCGTAAGAGAAGCTAAATCTGCTTATGATGCAGGCGCAGCTCTTATCCACCTTCACGTAAGATGGGACGATGGAACACCTACACAGGACAATGGCAGAT
>JAGAFH010000183.1 GCA_017612755.1 Clostridiales bacterium | reverse complement strand
TTCCCTGATGCTCTCGATCTAGCTGTCGGCGTTGCTGGCAACGGATGCGGTATTTGCAACTGCAAATACATATTCCGTTCCTCCGGCGGAATTGATGGCTCCCATCTTCTCAAGCTGCTCACAGACGTTGAATCTGTCGATGGAGCCGTTGTTCATGTAGAGCTTGGTAATAGCCTCAAAGATAAGCGCATTTCTCTTGTCGGAAAAATTCTCCTTAACGATCCTCTTTCCGACTGCGCTGTCCAGGGCCTCTTTATTCCTGATGCAGAGAGAAAGCAGAGCCTTCTCTGTTTCCACATCATGAAGGGGTACGGATGGTTTTTCCGCAGGACCCGTAGCGAGATTGTCCTTCAGTTCCCTCTCTGCCAACTTATAAAGCCTCTACATTTACATTGATCTCGCAGGATACCTGGGGGTGGAGCTTGATCCTTACTCCGAAGGTTCCCACGTTCTTCATCTGGTTGTTGATGACCACCTGCTTCTTGGAGATCTCATAACCGTTCTTTACCAGTTCGTCTGAGATATCCTGGGCCGTAACTGCGCCGTAGAGTTTTCCGCCCTCCCCGGCTTTCATCTTAAGGGTGATGGACTCGCCGTCCAGTTTTTTCTTAAGTTCCTTGGCCGCATCGAGAGCCCTTCTCTCATGCTCGGCCTGTGCGCCCTTCTTGAGGTTGACTTCATTCAGGTTTGAAACGGAAGATTCCTTTGCAAGCTTCTTCTTAAAAAGAAAATTCCTGGCATAACCGTCATTGACCTCAACAACGTCATTTGCCTTTCCCAGTCCTTTAACGTCTGCTAAAAGGATAACTTTCATATTGATGACACCTCCGTAAAAGCGTGTTGTTAAATTTGAATTGGGCACTCTCCGAAATGGAGAATGCCCAATAATTATATACTATATACCGCTTCTTTTCCACGCGGCCGGTCCGGTAAGGATCAGTCTGCTACGTAGGGAAGAAGAGCGATCTGACGGGCACGCTTGATAGCTGTTGTAAGCTCTCTCTGGTGCTTAGCGCATGTGCCTGTCATTCTCTTGGGAAGGATCTTTCCGCGCTCGGAAATGAACTTCCTAAGACGTGTAGCGTCCATGAAGTCGATCTGCTCGACCTTCTCGGCACAGAAAGCGCATGTCTTCCTGCGGGAACGTCTCTGTCTCATATTGCCGGAGAATTCTCTGCCGGTCTTGGGTGCTCTGTTCTCAGCCATAATTAAAACTCCTTAACTGATTAACTGAAATTAAAACTCGAATGGAAGATCAAGTCCGCCGCCCATATCGTCATCATCGCTCATATCAGGTGCGATAGATGTCTTGGGAGCTGTAGGAGCAGTTGCAGCTACAGAACCTTCTGCAGGCTGGGGAGCCGACTGGACGGGAGCTGCCTTAGCTGCTGTACCGTTGCCGTTTCCTCCGTTTCCGGACTCAACGAATTCTGCCTCGTCTACCACTACTTCGGTAACATATCTCTTCTGACCGCTGTTGTCATCAAAGCTTCTGGACTGGATGCTTCCCACGATACCGATCCTTGATCCCTTGCGGAAATAGGAACCGATAAAAGAAGCTGTCTGTCTCCATGCTACGCAGTTGATGAAATCTGCCTGTCTCTGTCCGTTTGCATCCTTGAACCTGCGGTCTACCGCGATCGTAAAGTTACAGAACTGGACCTGACTCGAAGTATTCTTAAGCTCGGGATCCTTCGTTAATCTTCCTACCAACATTACCTTGTTCATTTTCTTCCTCCGTCAGTTACGGCGATCACTCGCTGACACGGACTGTGAGAAAACGAAGAACACCGTCAGTGATCTTGAGCACACGCTCGATCTCCTTGGGGAACTCACTCTCGGCAGTAAAAAGGATCTTAAGGTATACGCCCTCTTTCTGATCCTGGATCTCATAAGCAAGGTGCTTTGTTCCGAGATTCTCAAGCGCATCTACTGTAGCGCCTGTCTCGATCTTGCTCTTGATCGTATCGATAAGGGAATTCAAAGCTTCCTCTCCGATAGCAGGATTAAGGACAGTTACCAACTGATACTGGTTTGCCATTATATTCACCTCCTCTTGGTCTTTTCGGCCCGACGACATATGCACCGGGCAAGGAAATTAGTTCTACCGTATTAATAAATACAGCAAGGGAGAGAATAACACAGCAAAAGCCGTCAAGTCAAGTTGTTCTTACTCTTTCTTCAAAGTACGCGTCGTCACTAAAATTCTTACTCCTGTATTTTACAATCGGAAAGAGTATTTGTCTATAGTTTTCAGAACAAATGTTCAAAGTCTTTCAGCACCCAGGTCTTTGAGTATATAAGGGAACAGTATCTCCAGCCAGGCCTTCAGGGCTCTGGCCGTATGCATATAAGTTTCCATGTTCTCTCCGGCGGGATCCGGGATGGATACTGAAACCACCCTGCCCTTCTCATCTTTGATGACAAGTCCTTTTGATGCTGCATAAGATGAGATCGAAAACACCTTTCCCTCCGCCTCCGGGAAAGAGTTAAGGATCGCAAAGGCCTGCTCGTCGTGCATGGTTATCACAAGGTCGTGGTCATTATATTCAGAAGGACATGCCCTGACTCCCCTGTGATGTGAAAGATCCATGCCGAAACACTCATCCAGGGCATCGCACATCCTCTTATCCGGAAGATCCCCCTCCATGGCATAAAGTCCGGCAGAACCGGCATAGAGCTCCGCTCCTGTGGAAGTATCACCCTCCCTGCAGAAAGGAGCCTCACTTCTGAGCATTTCCGTGAAGATCTTCTCGCAGGCTGCGCTTCTGGCAGTATTGTTGTCTCCTACGAAAAGAACTGATGCGGTAAACACATCCTTAAACATCTCAAGGGGCATCTCGTGCCTCTTGACTTCAGGCCTGGAAGGAAGATCTCCGGATTTGCCGGCAGCCTTCTCCAGCCTGTTCATATACGCCTTCTGAAGGCCCTCACCTTTAAATCCTGCAGCTAGGATCACATCAGGCTTCTGGATATCGAGATGACGAAGGCCGTCGAAAAGGCAGTGGGAAGCGGCTGACACAAGTCCGGACCTTCCGTAGGAGTAGAAGTTTATATGGGACAGAAGGATATGGTCCCCCGTCCTGTCGAAAAGGATCCTGGTCTCATCACCGGCAAAGATACCGATCCTTGAAGCCGGATTCTTTTCAAGGATCTCCCTGCATCTGAGGATAAAAGGAGAGGCCACATTAAAGAGTTTTTTCTTCTGCTCATCTGTCATCTCCTTAAGAGGATCTTTCCCGTCTTCTCCCTCTGTTTCGGGAATGAGGATATCATCTTCTCCCACATCTTCAGGAAGAAAGATGATCTCCACTTCAGCATCGGGAGCATAGTGCCTGTATTTCATTCCGGGGGCCTTGGGAGTCTGGCCCTCTTTAAGGGTCTCCGATCCTGTATCGGATGACGTAGCTTCATCGATCATCGCCTTGGTGACGGCTCCGGGTCTTAAGATGACAGGTTCTTTTCCAGTCGCATCCACCACTGTGGACTCAAGGCCCACTTCACATTCACCGCCGTCTATGATAGCAAAGATCCTTCCGTCCATATCATTCAGGACATGAAGGGCAGATGTGGGCGAAGGACTCCCTGAAAGATTGGCTGAAGGAGCAGCCACAGGGCAACCGCACAGGGAAAGAAATCTCCTGCATGTATCGCTTCCGGGCATACGGATACCCACCGTATCAAGACCTGCCGTGACCTCATCAGGAATGGAGGAGGACTTCTTCACTATAACGGTGATGGGACCGGGCATAAAAGCATCCATCAGTTTCTGTGCAAGAGGCGTGATCTCAGATGCGATATCATCTATCTGGGACTTGTCATATATATGGACGATCAGAGGATTATCTCCGGGTCTGCCCTTTGCTTCAAAGATCTTTTTGACTGCATCCTTATTTAATGCGTCAGCGCCTAATCCGTATACGGTCTCCGTAGGAAAAGCAACTACTTCCCCGTCTCTTACGGCCGCTGCAGCAACCTTCATATTCTCTTCGTCATTTCCGTTTATAAAAAGAGTATTCAATCCTTTTCCTCCGTATCTCTTCTCGCCGCCAGATCAAGCGTAAGGGCGTCGATTATCTCATCCAGGTCTCCCGCTAAAATCTCTTCAAGTCTGTAGAGGGTAAGCTTGATCCTGTGGTCAGTCACCCTGCCCTGGTGGAAATTATATGTCCTGATCTTTTCCGATCTGTCACCTGATCCCACCTGGGATTTTCTCTCGCTGTCCAGTTCTTCTTTTTCCCTTGCTCTGGTCATCTCCCAGAGCCTGCTCTGAAGGACTGCCATCGCTTTATCCTTGTTCTTATACTGGCTTCTTTCGTCCTGGCACTGGACCACCAGTCCCGTAGGGATATGGGTGATCCTTATGGCCGAATCGGTCCTGTTGATATGCTGTCCTCCGGCACCGGATGCCCTGTATCTGTCGATCTTCAGATCCTTAGGATCGATATTGACATCTTCGCTTTCCGCCTGGGGAAGGACTACCACCGTTACGGCGGAAGTATGTATCCTTCCTCCTGATTCAGTGACCGGGACCCTCTGGACCCGGTGGACGCCGCTTTCGAACTTGAGCCTGCTGTAGGCACCTTTGCCCTCCACTTCAAAGACCAGTTCCTTAAAGCCTCCCAGTTCTGTCTCATTTGAATCTATGATATCTACAGTAAACCCTCTTCTCTGGGCATAGCCTTTATACATCTTGAGCAGTTCGGAAGCAAACAGCGCTGCTTCTTCACCGCCGGTCCCGGCCCTTATCTCCATTATGACGGAACGTTCATCCCTGGGGTCCTTTTCGACGAGAGCCAGCATCAGTTCCTGCTCGGTCTTTTCGATCCGTTCCTTTGCTCCCGAAAGCTGTTCATTAGCCAGATCACAGATATCACTGTCTCCGGAAGAGAGCAGTTCCAAAGCTTCATCCCTGTCGCTGTAAGCTTTCTTTCTCGCCTTGATCAGTTCAGCTTTTACGGTCAGATCCCCCAGTTCTTTTGACAGCTTGAGATACCTGTCCGGATCTGATGCGATGGAAGGGTCAGACATGGAAGAAACGACTTCTTCATACCGTGACATTATCATCGATATCTTCTGTTCGTTTATGCTCATCCGATACTCCCTTCATTCTCTGTTTCAGATCCTGTAGTCTCTTCCGTAATGCTCTCTGATATATCACTTCCGTCAGGAACCGTTCCGACTACTTCCGGGTCAGGCAGAAGATCCATGGCAAACAGCTCGATCGCCCTGTCCAGCACTTCATCTGCCAGTTCCCTTCCCCCCGCTTCCACCGCACGGGAAGACACTGTATTGTCGGAAGCTCCCTCACCGGTAATGAACTCCATTGTATCATTTAAACCGTAGTCCCTGCTAACGAGATAATACCGCTGCCTGACATCATCGATGGTAGGTTTTCCGATGACTATCATGGGGATGTAGTTATCGACTACGCATCTGTTCAGGACATCTGCCTCTCCTTCTGTCAGAGCTCTTCCGATATTAAGGACGATCAGCATCTTTTCGGGATAATCCCTGGGCAGGACTTCCTTAACGAGATTGCCTTCCTCATCATATTCCGTATAGTGATAACTCGACCATTTGACCGGCATGGTCGAATCATTCATATTCTCCGGAGCGAGCACGGTGATATTTGCATCTGATCCGGTCAGTTCAGATGGACATTCTCCTATCCAGTAGATCATATAGTCATACTCTGAAAGAACCTCGATCCGTTCCTCGGTATCCATCTTGCTCCTGAAGAGAAAAGACCTGGAAGAGATATCACTTATCCTCATCATGACGAACACCATGGCCATGACGAAGAAGAGCAGTATTATCACTATAAGACCGGTCTTTTTTCCCTTCATGAGATCACTTCCTCTTATATACCGGGCGCACTCCCTTCACCGCCAGGATAGAGGCCTCGTTTTCATAATCAAAGGTCATGGGAGGGAGTCCGTCAAGGTAAGGTCTCATATGCTTTTCAAAAGATTCTCTTACATACTTTTTCTCATCGTCAGAACCCTCTGCCTTTATTACGAAAAACCATCCCGTAAGACCTGTCTGTTTGTTGACGAAAAGGCGCACATAAGCCTCCTCTATCTTCTCTTCCTCATTACAGTATCTTTCTATTTCCGACAGCATATTTTCGGGATAATGATCCGGTTCTCCCACCTTCAGCATATTATCCGCTTTTCCCATATCGCCGGCGATGGTCTTCATCATCTCTTTTCCGAAGACGACATCCTTTTCTCCGGGATCGATTATCACCCCGTCCACGTTAATGGAATCGTCGATCACTACGGAGATGATCTCTTCAAATCCCACCTCGATAGCCTTCTGTTCTTTTGTATCAGCTTCATACATCCTGTCGGTATCGGAATACACTACCAGGAACATCCTGTTCTTGGAGTCTTTCATAACATGAAAAGAGATCTTCTCCTCATCGGCGTAGACGGGCATGGCGAACCTGGATTTGGCAGCCTCTGTAAGCACGGCTTTCATGTTATCCGGAGAGCCGTCTTTCTTCATATTATCCATATACTCCTCCAGCTTCGGATTCTTTATCGTCCGCTTAAGAAAATAGTCTTTCTGTTCCATCTTATCCTCCGTATCATCCCAGCAGGAATTTCAGGCAAAGGCCTATGAGAAGCGGCAATGTCACCACCATAAAGACAAGTGTCATAACGACTGTCCTGGCACAGAATTTCGGCGCACAGTTGAACCTTTCGGAAAAGATAACGTTCATGGCTCCGGAAGGAAGGGCAGTCATTATGGTCAGTGTGATCATTGTCCTGTGATTAACTTCGATAAACCTGCTGGCTGCCATCAGGGCACCCAGCATTGCAAGGGGAAATACGATAAGTCTCAGGCAGGTAACTATATATGATTTTTTGTCCATAAACAGTTTCCTGATATCCACCGTTGCAAATGTAGATCCCAGTATGATCATGGACAGGGGTACGGTCATGTTTCCGATAAGATCCGTAGTCTCTTTTACAAATGAGGGCATCCTCCAGGGAACGATAAAAAGGACCACTGCCGCAACAGACGCGATGGACACGGGGTTAAAGAAGATATCCTTGAAATTACCGGTCTTTTTGGAGATGAGATGAACGCCGTAAGTGTAGAAGAAAAGGTTGTACATAAGGTTATAGATCGATGCCAGAAGAAGGCCCGAATCGCCAAAGAGCCCGTACATGAGAGGGAATCCTACAAACCCTGTATTTGCAAAGACGGAAGTGGTGACAAACACCCTCTTTTCGCTGTCGTCAAAGGGAAGTCTCATGGTGGTCTGACGCAGTATCAGAAGGGTCACGATATAGTAGGCTGAAGAACAGCATGCTACGGCGATGATAGACTTCACCATCTCAGTGGAATATTCATACTGGGATGAAGATATTATGGTAAAGGGAAGTACCGCCTTGAGCAGGATCTCGGATAATGATCCCTGGGTCCTTTCATCGATGATCCTCTTCTTCCTCAGGATGATGCCGAGAACGATCATCAGCGCCATCTGGAAAAACAATATATAGAGCTCCGTCAATCTTTATTTCACCTCTTCTTTTCCTGCAGCAGCATAAGATGCGGCAACAGCTTTCTTATATCCCTTGAGCAGCTCCCTGGCCTCCCTGGGGGCCCTTTGTGGAGTATATTCCTTTCTGCCCTTGTAAAGAGATCTGATACCTTCCACGGAAGGATAGAATCCTGTTGTAAGACCTGCCATCAGGCCTACTCCCATAGCTGTCATCTCATCTGAAATGGCACGGGTGATACGCACACCGAGAAGATCTGCCTGAAGCTGCATAAGAAATTCGCTGGCGCATACGCCACCGTCCACCTTCATGGATGTGGAAACGATGCCCGTATCGCTCATCATAAGATCGACAAGTTCCGTGACCTGATAAGCGATGGATTCAACGCCTGCTCTCACGATATGGGCTCTTCCCGAGCCTCTGGTAAGGCCTACCAGAGTACCGCGCAGGTCAGGATCCCAGTACGGAGCTCCCATTCCCGTGAAGGCCGGGATCAGATAAACGCCTCCGTTATCGTCTATGCTCCTGCAGATCTCATCACATTCAGATGGCTTTGATATAAGCTTCATCTCATCTTTAAGCCAGCTTATAACGGAGCCTCCCTGAAAGACACTTCCCTCCAGGGCATAACTGGTCTTTCCGTCTATGGACCAGGAAGCAGAAGTCAGAAGGCCGTTTTCGGAGAAAACAGGTTTTTCGCCTATATTCATGAGAGTAAAACAGCCTGTTCCGTATGTGGTCTTCGTATCCCCCTTACCGAAGCAGTTCTGTCCGAAAAGGGCAGCTGCCTGGTCTCCGGCCACGCCGGTAATGTGAATACCGTTAATTGAAAGAAGGACTTCCGTCTCCTGTGAAGTGAGCCCCATATCCTCCAGTTCGTCTCTCTTGAGGGCGATGGGACCAAAATCAGAACAGGAAGGCCTTGGATCTGCAAGACACCCCGCCGGAATGTCAAAAAGTTCCAGAAGTTCCCTGTCATATTCCAATGTAACAATGTTAAAGAGCATTGTCCTGGAGCAGTTTGAGTAATCTGAGGCGAAAACTTTCCTTCCGGTCAGGTTGTATACCAGAAAACCGTCTACGGTACCGAAGGATATCTCTCCTGACCTGGCTGCTTTTTCAGCTCCGGGTATGTTTTCGAGGATCCAGCGCATCTTGGTGGCCGAGAAGTACGGATCCAGCTTAAGCCCCGTCTTTAAAAGGATCTCCCGCTCTTTGGAAGAGTAGGTCTCACGTCTGCAGATGTCAGCCGTCCTTCTGCACTGCCATACTATAGCGGGACAGATGGCCTTTCCTTTTTCATTTGAAAATGCAATGGTGGTCTCCCTCTGATTGGTGATGGCAACGGAGTCGATCTCCCCTGCCGCCTCAGGATTATTAAGGAGAAGATCGGATATACACTTCAGGACCGAAAGATATATCTCCTGCCCGTCATGTTCCACATATCCGGGTTCCGGATAGTGCTGGGTTATGGGATAGGGTGACGACGCCGTAAGATTACCTTCCTCATCGAGAAGAAAAGCTTTAGTCGATGTGGTGCCCTGATCGATCGTGATTATGTATCTTCCCATCTGCCTCACCTCAAAGGATCATCTTCTGTAAAGCCTGTTAAGCTCCCTGTACCATTCGTTATCTATTTCGTCCAGATCCTCCTTGGAGAATCTGACGACCCAGTTGCCCGTAGGGGTTCCGGGGATATTCATCCTTGTGTCGCCACCATAGCCCAGCATGTCCTGGATGGGGATGATGGTGCAGTTGGAGTGGCTCATCCACAAAGTCCTGATGATCGCCCTGCAGGAACCGCTCCTGGTTCCGCCGTCTCCCCAGTTATCGCCTTCAAAACCGCAGTACTTAAGGCATTCCCTGCGCTCGTGTTCATTAGCTTCCCACAGCCATCCCAGAAGGGTGTTGTTGTCGTGGGTGCCGGTGTATGCCACACAGTTGGCCTCGTAGTTGTGGGGAAGATAGGAGCTGTCCTCACCGGGGTTAAATGCGAACTGCATTACCTTCATGCAGGGAAGTCCGCATTCCTTAAGGAACTCTTCCAGATCGGGAGTCTTCTCACCCAGGTCCTCGGCGATGAGCTTGGAGCTGTCACCGAATCTCTTGTTGAGCACATGGAAGAAATCCATGCCCGGGCCCTTGACCCATTCTCCGACCCTTGCAGTCTTTGACTCGGAAGGGATCTCCCAATAGGAACTGAACGCCCTGAAGTGGTCGATCCTGACGATGTCATAGAGCTTAAAGTTCTCCTCCAGCCTTCTCATCCACCACTCATAGCCGGTAGCTTTCAGCTTCTTCCAGTCATAGATGGGATTTCCCCAGAGCTGACCGTCCTCACAGAAATAATCAGGAGGTACGCCGGCTACCTTATCAAATACGTAGGCTGTCTCGGGATATTCTTCTCCCTCCTTCTCAGCCTGCTTCTTTTTCTTCACGGGATCCGCCATCTTGAACATATCCCTGGCTGACCAGACATCAGCCGAATCACAGGATACGTAGATAGGCATATCGCCAATGATCTCTATGCCGTTGTCATTGATCTCTTTCTTGATCTGTGCCCACTCTGTGGTGAAGATATACTGCACGAATTCGTGATAGAGATAATCCTCTTCCTTACGAAGTTCAGCAACAGCCTTGGGATCATAGTTCTTAAGGGCCTCATCTGTCCACTGCCACCAGGCCTGCTGATAGAACTTGTCCTTTGCAGCCTGAAAGCATGCCACGTCATCTGCACACTTGTTGTCCTTAAGGAACTTTCTGACTTCGGATCTCAACTTATCGTCTGTTCTGGAGAAAGCTGTTCTCAGCATCTTCTCTCTCTGAACTCTGAGATAATCGTAGTCGATCCTCCACTTATTTACGTTATATTCTTCGCCCACTACTTCTTCTGCTGACAGAAGTCCCATCTTCATGAGCCTTCTGGGATCTATAAATAGCATATTTCCGGCAAAGGCCGAGAAACTCTGATATGGTGAATCACCCATTCCAGGATATGAGAAAGGCAGGACCTGCCAGTATTTCATTCCCTGTTCTTTAAGCTGTTTGCTGAAATTGACCGCTTCCTCTCCGAAGACTCCGATACCAAAAGGTCCCGGTAAAGATGCAATATGCATCAAAACTCCGCCCCCACGCTTCATTTTCAAACTCCTTCTTTGCGGCATGGCCGCAACCTGTTATAATGTTTTGGCTTATTTATTAAATAAACCATTTGACTATTATACATTATCGAGGTGGAATAATGAACTGCACAACAGAGGAACAGATCAAAAGAAGACGTACTTTCGCGATCATATCACACCCTGACGCCGGTAAGACCACCATGACCGAAAAGCTCCTTCTCTACGGAGGCGCCATCCATATGGCAGGATCGGTCAAGGCTAGAAAGGCTGCAAGGCATGCGACCTCCGACTGGATGGAGATCGAGAAGCAGAGAGGTATCTCTGTTACCTCTTCGGTAATGCAGTTCGAATACGACGGTTATTGCATCAACATCCTGGATACCCCCGGTCACCAGGATTTCTCCGAGGATACTTACCGTACCCTCTGCGCAGCTGATGCAGCAGTCATGCTCCTGGACGGCGCAAAGGGTGTCGAGGCCCAGACCATCAAGCTCTTCCACGTATGCCGCAACAGAGGCGTGCCCATCTTCACCTTCATCAACAAGATGGACCGTGCTGCCAAGAATCCCTTCGATCTTATAGACGAGCTGGAGAAGGTCCTGGGCATCAGATCCACTCCCGTCAACTGGCCTATCGGCACGGACGGAGACTTCGAAGGCGTTTACGAAAGAGAGACAGGAGACATCCTTCTCTTCGATGCTTCAAACCAGGACCACGGTGCTTCCATGGTCACGGCCCAGACCACAGGTATAGACGATCCCAAGCTTAAGGACATGCTGTCCATCGGCCATTACGAGACACTGAGGAACGACATCGAGCTTCTTGATATGGCAGGTGACGAGTTCGATCTTGATAAGGTCCTTAAAGGACAGCTCACTCCCGTATTCTTCGGATCAGCCATCACCAACTTCGGTGTAGAGACATTCCTCAAACACTTCCTTGAGATCGCACCTATGCCCCAGCCCCACAATGCATCAGATGAGATCGGCATCGTGGAGCCCACGGATGAGATGTTCTCCGGCTTTGTCTTTAAGATCCAGGCAAACATGGACCCCAACCACCGTGACAGGATGGCTTTCATGCGTATCTGCTCCGGTAAGTATGAGAAGAACATGAGCGTAAACCACATGAGGCTCGGAAAGAAGATCACTCTCGCCCAGCCCCAGCAGTTTATGGCCCAGGACAGAAATATCGTTGAGGATGCTTACGCAGGTGACATCATCGGCGTATTCGACCCCGGCCACTTCAGGATCGGAGATACGCTTATCTCCACCAACAGGAAGTTCTCCTTCGATCCCATCCCCGTCTTCCCCCCTGAGAACTTTGCCAAGGTGCAGCCTCTTGATTCCATGAAGAGAAAACAGTTCCTGAAAGGTATCGAGCAGCTCTCTGAGGAAGGCGCCGTCCAGCTCTATAAGCAGCCTGATATCGGAACCGAGACCTACATCATGGGTGTTGTCGGTATCCTCCAGTTCGACGTTCTGGAATACAGATTAAAGAGCGAATACGGTGTCGATATCTTAAGAACTCCCCTGAACTACCGTCTGGCAAGATGGGTCAAGAGCGAGGTCGAAGATTTCGACTACCACGATCTGACCCTCACCTCCACATCCATGCTGGTACTGGACAGAGACGATGAGCCGGTAGTACTTTTCGAGTCAGAATGGGCCGTTGACTGGGCCGTTGACCACAACGAACCCCTTAAGCTCCACTTCGAAGACATCCACAGCAAGTGACACAGGGGGACGTATCTCCAACTGACACATTTTGGCACATGGGGACACATCTCTACTGATATGCAAGCATAATATTGACCTAAACAGTGGCATACCTATGCCAGTAGTTTAGGTCATTTTTATGCAAAACTCCGATTATTGCCCTAACCATTGCCCTACTTAGGACACTATTTTAGGTCATTTTCACGCCAAAACTCCAAATATTGTCCTAACCATTGTCCTATTTAGGACAGTACTTTAGGTCATTTTCACTTTAGATACTTCTTGTAATTGACCA
>JAGAFH010000182.1 GCA_017612755.1 Clostridiales bacterium | reverse complement strand
GTTTCCTTTGCGCGACATGGATTGTGTTATTCCTTGTTCTCTTAATGCTTTGTGGTATTGGAACATCTGATATTGCCATCCCTGATCTGAGTGGAATATGAGATTGCTGAGGTCATCGAATCTGTCGAATGCCTTTTTCAACATATCTTTTACCTGTATATAACTGGGACTTCTTGAAATGTTATATGAGACTATTTCTCTGTTATGCATGTCCAGAATAGGTGACAGATAAAGCTTTCCTGCTGCTATATGGAATTCAGATACATCCGTAGTCCATTTCTCATTGACATCAGTGGTGCTGAAATCTCTTATGTATTCTGTTCTATGTTTCTTTGTGTCTACTTTCTTGTACAGGAGTTTGTTATCTACTGTTCCGTTGAAATCGCCCTTATAGGATTTGTACTTGGCTCTGGGAGTGATTCCATATAGGTTTAACTTAGACATAAGTCTCTTAACGGTCTTGTGGTTTACAGCCCAGCCTTCGTTCTTCAGTTGCAAAGTAATCCTGCGATAGCCATAACGTTTATGGTTGTCAGTATAGATGGCCGTTATAGCATCCATAAGATCCGAATTCTTAGTATCCGGATCGATTCGGTTATTCCAATAGTAGTAAACCGATCTGGGGAGATGCGGCAGTGAGTCGTTCGAGTTAATTGTCTCAAGGATAAAGTCTAACGAACACTTCAATTCTTGCCTTAACTCAGTCACTGCCTCGGTCAGTTGTTCTTTTTCTTCTTTTCTTCCCCATGAGTTAAGGCATACAATTTTTTTAAGTATTCGGCTTCTACGGTCTTCTTCAAGAGTTGCTCTCGAAGTTCTTCGTTCTCCTTCTCCAGCTCCTCGACCGTCTTCTTTTTCTTTGCCACGGGTTGAAGGTCTACCTTTCTTCTTGGTAATGACATTATACCCGTTCTCTATGTAAGATTTAATCCATTGTCTCAATATACTGTCTGTTGGCAATCCTATGTCTATGGCAACAGCTCTAATAGCTTCTCCATCAGATAACACACGATTAATTGCTGTTGATTTTAATTCTGGAGAATAGTTTGTGAATTTATGCCTGATAGCATCTAAGCCATGCTTATCTATTAATTTACAAAAATAACAAATCTTTTCATGGTGAATACCATATTTCTTTGAAAGGCTTTTGCATCCATAACCTTCACAATGCTTCTCGTAAATCTCTTTCTTTAATTCAAAACTGTATTTCATACAAAAACCCCCAAAGTTTGTTCAACTTTGGGGGTTCACTTCACTCCGGGAGGTCCTTTTTAAATTCCCAAAAGATTACCAAAATAACCCTGAAATGGTATTTAATTGAGACTTATTACTTAAATTACCAAAAAAGTACCATTCCGGCTTCGAAATGGTACTTACTTGGTATTTTTAAGGCTTCATCGGGAACTTGTCCTTATATCTGAAGGTGATGCCCCAGTCCTGGCGGCTCTCATAGCCGTCTACGATATCCCTGAAGCTGTAGAAGCCTAAGAACCTGTAGGTGTCTTTTGTCGTCTTCCTGGAAAGTTTCTTAAAGCTTTCTATATCTGTAGTCAGTTCCTCTATGGGGATCAGGTACAACGTGCCATAGTTGTAGAAGTCTTTTTCGTAGTAGGTGAAGTGGGACAGGAAGTCCTCATCGGTCAGGGAATAGACCGTAAGTCTTTCCTTTGTCAGAAGCTTATAGTCCCTGAAGAGATTGTAGATGTAGTCCAGGAAATGGTCGTCCGCTTCCTGGGTGAAGCAGATAGCGCCATTTATTGCGAAGTCATCCATCCTGTCAGGATCTTTCAGTTCTTCCATATCTACGAATTTGTGGGCATCTTCGACATTGAAGTAGTACAGGTTCTTCTTGTCCTTAAGACTTGGGAGTTTGGGCAGCTTCCCCACGATAACGGCCCATAAAAAGACCAGGGCAACACCGATGAAGGCAACGATGATCTTGCTGGTGGTGCCGGTATGCCCTGTGATCTGCAGGACTACAGCGATCCCTATAGTGAGGAAGATGGGAACTCCGATGATCAGGAAAGCCAGGATGATCTGGAAAAATACCATGATCCCTGGGGGACCCGGTGATAGAAGTAACCGGTAATAGCCTTTGTTCCTGTTTCTGTTTGCCATAAGAGTCCCTCCGTATTTTTATTCTATAACATCTGAAGATTAATGTATAATGTTTGAGGAATAAGATAGGAGGATAGATAATGAAAACAGCAATAATCTACTATTCAAACCACCACGGAAACACAAAGAAGGTCTTAGATGCCATCAAGGCCGGAAACGATGTGGAGCTTATCGATGTAACCACAGATAAGAACGCTGACCTTGCCGCCTTCGACCGGATCGGCATCGCATCAGGCATCTACTACAGCAGCATTGCCAAGCCTCTGGCAGCATATGCCAGGGAGAAGCTTCCTGAAGAGAAGGAAGTATTCTTCATCGGTACCTGTGGCTCAAAGAGAAAAGGCTACTTCAATGAGATCAGATCTATAACTGACGAGAAGAAGTGCAGATACTTAGGAGAGTTCCTCTGCCAGGGTTTTGATACCTTTGGCCCCTTTAAGCTGGTAGGCGGTATCGCAAAAGGCCATCCCACAGCCGACGAACTTTCCGATGCAGTAAAGTTCTACGAAAGCCTTTAATATGGAAAGACCTGATTTTGACAGCATCAGGACCTTTGAAGAGTTCAGTAAATACTACTGGTACAGAGATGAGCTCATAAAGATCTGTAAGGACCACGGTCTCATCGCTCCCAGCGGAAAGATCGAACTTTATAAGGTGATAGAAAGCTACTTTAAAGGGGAGAAGATCCTGCCCGAAAAGAAGAAGACCAGAAAGAAAGCCGCCAGGGAGATCTCATTAGATGCAGGTATCCTTGAGTGCGGCTTTACCTTCGGAAACAAGGCCAGGGACTTCTTCAGGCAGCAGACCGGGGAGCCGGACTTTAAGTTCAATGTGGATATGGTAGCTACAGTCAAGGCGGTAAAGGAGACAGGAGATGAGTCCTTTACCGTGGGAGATCTTCTTGATGTGTACTATGGCAGGAAAACTTATGCCACCTACGACAAGTCAGCTCTTCAATGGAATAAGTTTGTCCATGATTTCTTTGCTGACGAAGAGACTTCCATTTATCCTGAAAGGCTCAAGGCTGCAGCCGCCCTTTGGAAGATCGTCAGGGAGTCCGACATGGAAAAGGTCTATTCAAGGGAACTGCTTTTGAAGTATAAGGACCGGATAGTATAATAAATAACAGGATCCGGAAAAGGAGATGATCATTATGAACGAGCTTTGTAAGATAATTAAGGATGTGACAGTTCCGAACTTTCTTAATATCAGGTCATCCATCATGACCTACGACAGGGATGCCCTATGCTACGGATGCCCCTGCTGGAGATGGGTCTACCACGCTCTTCATTCGGCTGATAAGTGGTTTATAAATCCTTACGACTATGAGGAGCCCTCTTTCCACGAGGAGGGGATGGATAATCCGGAAAAATCCACCTCAGTTGTCCTGACTGATGAGCAGCTCCTGGATTATCTGGAACAGGTGGAAAAGAAGACGTTGGACTATCTGGATTCACTTACGGATGACATGCTCTATGAGAAGCCCATGGGCTGCCCTTATACCAGGATGGAGCTGGTGCTTAGGCAGTACAGGCACATATCTTTCCATACAGGAATGCTCAACGGCCAGACTGTTCTGGCTACCGGTGAGTTCCCCATGTGGGTCTCCGAGACTTCCGGGTATGTGGATGACGGCAAGTTTTTCGGAAGGTACAGGGAAAGGAATAAGGAGAAGTAAGACTCATGGATGAGAAACCTAAGCGAAGGCTTTTTGCGCTGTTCCTTTTGATCGTATGTGCCGGGATCTATGGCTTTATCAACTGGCTGTGGCTGGGAGAGTCAGAGGATCTGAAGGTTTTGCAGTTATTTATCCTTCTGTATTTTCCGGTACTGCCGATAACGTTTTTGTCCCAGATTTTCGCCCTGGCAGCAAAACATCCCAAGAGGGTGGATGTGCCGGCTGTGATACTGGATGTGTTGGCCGCAGTATTTATCATGGGATTCTGGTTCCTTCTGGTCTTAAACGGCGGCAGCGGAAACATGCATAAGGCGCTCATCGTTGCTGCCATCAATATAACCGTGCCCGCACTGCTTCTTATAAAGATCGCCACATACTCAAAGGATAAGGAACTTAAGAAGGGTAGTCTGGGAGCATCCATAACAGCCATGATCTTTACTATCCTGATGCCGGTGACGATACTGGTGCTGAACGTTTATCCTGAACTGTCTCCGTATTCTTCCGAGAGCAAGAAGCTTAAGCTTATAAGCCTTCTGGCACTGATCGTTGAGTTCATAATTGCTT
>JAGAFH010000181.1 GCA_017612755.1 Clostridiales bacterium | reverse complement strand
TGTAGGATTCCATCGCCTCATGAATAAGGTCTGAGACCAGTGGGGCATCAGACCTTACAGCTTTTCTTAAAACAATATCAATCATTAAGGAAGCAGTTTACAAGGATAGCCTTGTGGGCGTGAAGCCTGTTCTCGGCTTCCTGGAATACATAGCTTTGAGGCCCGTCGATGATATCTTCGGTAACTTCATAGCCCCTGTAGGCAGGAAGACAGTGAAGGAACATAGCATCTTTTTTAGCTACAGAGAACAGCTCCTTATTGACCTGGTAGTCCTTGAAGATCTCTACCCTCTTGGCCTTTTCTTCCTCCTGGCCCATGCTGGTCCAGGTATCTGTATAGATAACGTCTGCATCCTTACAGGCCTCGAAGGGATCTGTGGTCATAAGGACCTTGGATCCTGTGATCTTTGCATCAGAGAGTGCCTGCTGCACATACTTGTCGGGGCAGGTGTAATCCTTGGGGGAGCCGATGGCTACATCCATGCCTGCCTTGGCGCAAGCCTGGAGCAGGGAGTTGGCCACGTTATTGCCGTCACCTACATAAGCCAGCTTAAGGCCCTTGAGATCACCTTTTACCTCTTTGATAGTAAGAAGGTCAGCGATCATCTGGGTAGGGTGCTGGTCGTCTGTAAGACCGTTGATGATGGGGATGGAACCGTATTTAGCCAGGTCTTCCACATCCTTGTGGGCGAATGTCCTGATCATGATACCGTCCAGCATCCCGGAAAGAACATGGGCTGTGTCATAGATAGTCTCACCGCGGCCGATCTGGATATCGTTATTGCTCAGGAAGAGTGCCTGGCCCCCCAGCTGGTACATACCTACTTCAAAGGAGACCCTGGTCCTGGTGGAGGACTTGGTAAAGATCATACCCAGGGACTTGCCCTTCAGGTAGTGGTGCTCGATACCTGTCTTTGTCTTTTTCTTCATGTCGGCTGCGATATCAAGAAGATAGGACAGCTCGTCTATACTTACGTCTTCGTGAAGATCTATAAAATGTTTCATCTGTTATGCCTCCAGTTCCTTGTCGATGTAGTCTTCCCTTTTTCCGGGCTCTTTGGCTGTGGAGCCGTATGCTGCGGTCTCGCTCAGGGGACGCTTCTTCTGGTCTTTTAAGATCTTTGTCAGGACCTTTATGAATACCTTGGCGTCAGTTTCCGTAAGATTAAGGGGAGGCGCGATCCTGATGGTGGAAGAGCCGATGGCGCTTACCAGGACGCCTTCGCCCAGAAGCCTCTCCCTAAGAAGGGAAGCGGAGATCCCGGGGGTGAACTCGATACCGATGAGAAGTCCCATGCCCCTTACGTTTGCTATGGTGCTGTACTTGTTCTTAAGGTTGTGAAGTTCAGAGAAGAGGTAGCTGCTGACCTTGCCTACGTTGGTGAGAAGGTCCTTGTCGATAAACTGGTCCATCACCACGTTTCCTGCGGTGCATGCCAGAGGGTTGCCGCCGAAGGTGGAACCGTGATCTCCCACCTTGAAGCCTGATGCGACCTTTGCGGTGCAGAGGGTGGCTCCGATGGGAACTCCGCCGCCAAGACCCTTTGCCAGGGACATGATGTCGGGAGTGATGCCGTAGTTTTCGTAGCAGAAGAGCCTTCCGGTCCTGCCGACACCTGTCTGTACTTCGTCGATTATAAGGAGAATGCCCTTTTCGTTACAGAGCTTCCTTACCGCCTTTATATAATCCTGGTCAGCGGGATGAACGCCGCTCTCGCCCTGGATCAGCTCCAGCATTACTGCTGCGGTGTTGGGTGTTACTGCGCTTTCCAGCTCGTCCATGTCGTTATATGTAACGTACTTAAAGCCGGGAAGGTTAGGCTCGAAAGGTTTCCTGAACTTCTCCTGGCCGGTGGCTGCGATGGTTCCCATGGTCCTGCCGTGGAAGCTCATCTTTGCTGTGATGATCTCGTAGCGGTCCTCCCCCTTGTAGTAGAAGTAGCCCCTTGCCAGCTTGATGGCAGCCTCGTTGGCCTCGGCGCCGGAGTTGCTGAAGAAGCACTTGTCCGCAAAGCTGTACCTGCAGAGCTTATATGCCAGGGCAGACCTCTGGGGGATATAGTAGTAATTGCTGCAGTGGATCAGCTCCGATACCTGCTTTTTGAGGGCAGATGTCAGGGCGGGATGGTTATGTCCCAGGGAATTGACGGCTATACCGCCGATCATGTCCAGATACTTTTTGCCGCTCTGGTCGAAAAGGTATGATCCCTTTCCTTTTACAAAAGCCACGTTCAGGGGAGCGAAGACCTGAAGACAGTAGTCTTTATCGAAATCCTTAGTCAGATTAAAATCGTCATACACACTCATGGTAGTTATTCCTTTCTTTTACGATCATGGTTCCTATGCCTTTTGCGGTGAATATCTCAAGTATGATGCTGTGAGGTATCCTGCCGTCGATGATGTGGGCTCTCCGCACGCCTCTCTGTACCGTGTCAAGGCAGCCGTTGATCTTGGGGATCATGCCTCCTGTGATGGCGCCTGACTCCACGTACTCCTCTATGCTCTTTTCGTCCAGGATGGAGATAAGGCTCTTGTCGTTGTCGAGAACTCCGGGAACGTCAGTAAGGGTAATGAGCTTACTGGCCTTAAGGGCTACGGCAACTTCAGCTGCCACGGTGTCGGCGTTGATGTTGTAGCTCTCTCCGTCAGCTCCTACGCCGATAGGGGCGATGACGGGGATATATTCGTCATTTGCCAGCATCTCGATGACCTTGGTATTGATCTTCTTGATCTTTCCGACAAATCCCACGTCGATGGGATCTCCGTTCTTGTCCTCTGTCATCTTCTCGGCTTCGATAAGGTTTCCGTCGATACCGCAGATACCGATGGCCTTGGCGCCCTTGGAGTTAAGGTTTGATACGATCTCCTTATTTGTCTTTCCGATCAGTACCATCTGGGCCACCTTCATGGTCTCCTCGTCTGTGTACCGCAGGCCGTTGACGAAGTGGGACTCGATGTTGACCTTATCCAGCATATCGTTGATGTCCGGTCCGCCGCCGTGGACCAGGATGGGATTGATGCCTATGTACTTGAGGAGCGTCACATCGTCCATTACGGACTGCTTCAGGTCCTGGTTGATCATGGCATTTCCGCCGTACTTTATGACTATGGTCTGTCCCCTGAGCTTACGCATGTAGGGGAGGGCTTCGATAAGGATGGAAGCCCTGTCTATCTTATTCTGCATCTCGCCCGATATCTCGGGCATCTTTACGTTTCCTGCCATAAGGTCATACTCCTCTTATTATGGTCTCAAGTCCGGTCTTCTCGTCGAATCCGAACATTACATTAAATGCCTGTATTGCCTGAAGGGCTGCGCCCTTACCCAGATTGTCCTGGGCAGAGAAGAGCTTGATCAGCCCGTTTACCGGATCGAAGACTCCGTTTACGTCTATGTAGTTGGATCCGTTTACCGCTTTTACGTCGGGAAGGTCTTTGCCATCCAAGACTCTTACGAAGTGCTCGTCCTTATAATATTCCTTATAGATCTCGTTGATCTTCCCGTTTGATACGTCAGTGAACTCCTTGGAGGGAGTGCAGTAGATGGTGGTGAGCATTCCTCTCTTGAAGGGAGCCAGGTGGGGAGTGAAAGATACGTTGATCTTATTCCCGTAAAGGAAGGAACACTGCTCCTCTATCTCTGTGGTATGTCTGTGTCCTACCACTCCATAGGGCTTGAATGCCTCATCCGTCTCACAGAAGGAATAGGCCAGGTCTGACTTTCTTCCGGCTCCCGTAACTCCCGATACCGCATCGATGATGATGGGGGCGCTGTTTATGAGGTGAGCCTTAAGGAAAGGAGCCAGAGCCGTTACGGAACAGGTGGGATAGCATCCCGGATTGGCAACGATCTTTGCATCCTTAAGTTCCTTTCTGTAGATCTCGGGAAGACCGTATACGGCAGTCTCCAGAAGATCCGGATGGGGATGTGTGAGCTTATAGGAAGCCTCATAAGTGGCCAGATCCTTATATCTGAAGTCGCCGCTGTGGTCGATGACGCGGCAGCCTGCTTCAACCAGCAGAGGTACCACCTTGGATGATACGCCGTGGGGGAGGGCAGTGACGACAAGATCGCTGTCCTTGGCGACATCAGCGGGATCCGGGTTGTCCAGGACTATATCGCAGAGGCCTCTGTAAACGGGATAGATGTCAGAGAACTTCTTACCCTCAAAGGACTGGGATGTGAGATGTACCAGTTCAACTCCCGGATGGTTCAGAAAGCCGTGTACCAGTTCGGCTCCCACATATCCGGTAGATCCTATTATGCTTACCTTTACCTTTTCCATAATCGCTTTTCCTTTATTATTAATATCCATACCATAATATGATACGCCCGCAGGGGGCTTCATGGGGTTACAGTTCTGTTAATATAACCATGTTGATTTATGCAATATACTGTATAAATATTCAAAAGTCAATCATTTTCGTCCAGTTTTTAGCTTTAACTTGGAAGAAATGCACAAAAGGCCTTTAACCGCAGTGTGTAAAATGTAAAAAAACGAGGCAAAAATGAAGAAATTAAATACAAATAAGCCTAATTTTTT
>JAGAFH010000180.1 GCA_017612755.1 Clostridiales bacterium | reverse complement strand
TCCCAGGATCCGCCCATAATGTAGATCTGTTCTCCGTTATCTCCGTCATATGATGAATTATCCAGCAAAGTCCGGTCCTCCTGTTCCCAAGAAGGGACTCCATATGCCGAATCACAGAAATCCTCCAGGGATCTGTACGCCTCAAGCGCCGAAGATGCATCACAGGCACCATTGACAAATGATATGGCCATTACAGTATTATCATCACGCATGCATTCAAAGCTCAACTGGTTAAAATAAAGATCCCCTACAGTGAAATAGCCTTCATACACGTAAAGTGCTCTTTCGGGATCATATTCATTTTCATAACATACAGGCTCACCATATACGCCTGCGCCAAGTTCATCGATGAGAGTCTGGGAAGCGTAATCCAGGTTTGCATTAAGAAGGCCTGCCATAAGAGGTTCCACATCATAAAATCCGCTGACATCGTATGTGGTATATCCATCTGATCCGGTATCATACGCATCCAAAACATCTAACGGGATATCAAAAGAAAGAAGATCATAATGGCCGCCGCCGTCAGGAGCCCAGGAACCGCCCATGATATAGATCTCGTTCCCGTAACTGTCCTGATATGCACAGTGCCTTAAATATGATTCTTCACTCTGTTCTCCTGCAAAAACCGTAGGTCCAAATAAAGAATCACAGGTCTTTTTAAGATCCGAATAGATATCAAAGACCGGATCGCAGGAATCAACGTAATCAGTATAGAAGGAAACCACCGTAACCATATTTCCGTTGTTGATATACTGGATCGAGATATTATTAAATTCATAACCCTCTATGATCACATCAGCATGATACTCATCAAAATAACCGGACCCGTCATAGATCTCGCTGGTATCAGGATCTTCTAATGTGATATCAAAAAGATCCTCAATAGATGTCTTAGCAGCATCAGGATCTGAACCCAGGACTTCTGACATAAGAAGATCCAGAGAAGCCACATCAACACCTGCATCCTCTGTAGTCTCTGATGTCTCTGAAGTTTCTGAAGTCTCTGATGTCTCTTTAGTCTCCTCCTCATCTTCCTCTTCTACATCATCATCCCTGTTACGGCCGGAATTATGACTGTCCTTATCATCAAATAAACAGCTGCAGAATGAAGACAGGATAAAAGCAGACAGCAGTAAAAGAGTAAATGTTTTAAACTTTTTCATACAGATCCCTCAGCAAAAAATCGATCTTTAATAAATAATATCACTTCATCCTGCAGAACAGATACTCACTTTCTCTTTGCCTTTGCTCCAAGAAGGAACCGGACAGGGGGTATCTTAAGAAGGATAAAACAGCTTACAAATGTCATGATGAAGGAAGCTATGACCGGAATGATAAACAGAACTGCCGTATTATCCGAAAACTTTGCCGTCAGATACTGAAACAGTACCAGCCAGATATAGTGAAGGCTGAAGAAGGGAAAGGATATATAAGACAGATATGATGTCTTCTCATCAGCCATATCGAAAGTGCTCTTTCCGTATCCCAGAAGTGCCAGTATCATAAACCACTCCGCCGCAAAATTCGCAAATGTATTAAGGCTTTTAAGTTTATCTATATCGGTCCAGATAAAGAGGATGATATTCACAAGGCTTGATACCAGACCGATGATCAGAAAGATCCTTCTTCTCTGCCTTAGCTTTTCGATGATGGCATCACTTGATAATACATAAAAACCGATAATGAAAAGATACGTAAACTCAACAAGGCTCTTCCCTCCTATGGAAAGAAGTTCATGGAGGAAGGACAGGGGAAGTCCCAGAAGGATAACATACCATAAGGGAAAGACAACGTTATCCCTTGGAACGGCCTTTCTTTGGACCGCTATCAGGCCCAATGCAAGAAGAGATATCACAAAGAGGTAGAGAAGGAACCAGAACTGGCCGAGGGAAAAGCCTCCGTCTGCTCCAGTCAGGTCCGTGAACTTTGTAAAGAAGGTACCGTAATGCGAAATAAAACTTCCGTCGTATCCGCAGTTATATCTGTCGGCAATAAAGGTCATGACCGGCATAATGAGGATGACTCCCGATAAGAGCGGGACTATGAGTCTTTTGACCCTCTCGATCACATACTCCCCGTAAGATCTTTTTATCAGGGCATACTTTGTGCTGATGCCGGCCAGGATAAAAAGAAGAGGCATTATAAAGGGGCTGAAAAATACGATCAGGCTGGACAAAAGCCTGTTGCCTTCAAAAATGATATAGTTCGGTTCTCCCCATGTATTCCAGGCCATGGCGGCATGATAAGGGATCAAAAGGAGGATGACCATCCATCTTAAGTTGTCGATATAATGCTTTCTCATTCCTGATACATTATATCAGACGATCCGTATATTAAAACGCTCCTCCCCGTAAAGTCCGTATCCGGGAACTGATATCCTGACTATGGCTTCTCCTTTTTTCCCGAGGCTTCTTATATACAGGCCTCCCATACCGCCATTTATATCTGCACTTAAAGGTCCCAGGACTTCTGCTTCTCCCGTCACTTCCACCAGGGCATTTCCATTAAAAAACGGCATTATGTTTCCGTATTCGTCAGTGACCTTTATCCTTATTGCGGCTACATCGTAAGTTCCTCTTTCCACCAGTTCCTTTGAAGATACATCAAGTCTTAACTGAAGCTTTGTCATAGCAGACTTAATCACTGTCTTTACCACTTTGCCGTCCTTTATCCCGTCAAACCTGAACCGGGTGGACTTGCCGCCCCAGTTGCCGATATATTTACCAAAGAGCATATAGGCATCGTCAAAGGTCATCTTATATCTGAACATGGCTTCTGCCATAGAAAGCTTCATCTTAAGGGGCATCTTATCCGTGCCGTATATGGCAGAGTGGTTGAGGGCATCCCTTACTATCTTATCCTTCCGGTCAGAAAAACCTTCTTTTTCCTTCATCTGATCCCCGATAAAATCGTTGATAAGAAAAGGCGGCGATATCATATTCTTATAGGGTGAATCTGCCCTTGTGTACTCCTTGATGAGTACGTCATCTTTATACATCCTTACGCTGTCACAGTTAGTGAAGATAAATATCTCTCCCCTGTTTCCTGCGGGACGTTCTCCGATATCCATAGCAGAACTTACTTCCAGAACAGGATCGATATCTTTGTTCTGGCTTGCGTATACATATGCCGCAAGCTTCGGGTTTCTGAACATATCAGTCACGCCGTGATAGCAGATGCGGTCGCCGCTGCCGAAATCCATGTGGGTGTTGTAATCGAACATGCACCAGCCGAAGCAGCCGGCGATCTCCTTTTCTCCCGCGACGGCGTCCAGAACCGCCGCATGGCGCAGCGCGTGGGAAAGCCGGTGTTCCTCGTCGTC
>JAGAFH010000179.1 GCA_017612755.1 Clostridiales bacterium | reverse complement strand
TCCCTTACAGTTGCACAGTACATCGCTAATGCAGCTAAGAACATCGGCACTGAGGTTTCTGTTGTAAGATTCACAAACTACAAGCTCGGTGAGGGTATCGAGAAGAAGGAAGACGATTTTGCTGCTGAGGTTATGAAGCAGGCAGGTCTTTGATCTAAAAAAACAAAACAATTATAAAACGGGGACCGTCGCTGACGGCCCCCGTTTTTTATGGTTTATCGGTCAGGAGGGTGGTTCTGACCAGTAAGGTTATCAGTAATTGAAGGAGATGATGTCAACTTCGCTGCCGGAGTCGTCGATGGTTCCGCTGAAGGTCTCGGATTCATCCCCTACAGTCACTCTTACGATGTAATTTGTAGATCCGGAGGATCTGTCATTATAGTTCTCGATCCATATAGTATACGTTCCGCTGTCAGGATCTGAGAAATAGACATTCTCAACCGGTTCATCCATCATGTTGGAAGATGTGTTGGCATCGATATCAAGTTCTCCGCCGCCTGCCACCTTATTGCCGTAATAGATCTCGGATCCGTCAGGAGTAGAGATGTGAAGATCCAGATCATCCTCGGAATCCCAGAGCATTGATACGGTGATCTCGCCGGAACCTGCTTCAAGGGAATCAAGCCTTGCATCAAGTGCATCCTCGTCGGGGATGGTGGAGCCGCCGCCGCCGTAGTTGAAGGAGATGATCTCGATAGTCGTGCCTGAACTGTCGATAGTTCCGGTAAAGGTCTGGGATTCGCCGCCTACCGTAACTCTTACGATATAGTTGGTGGTACCTGAGGATCTGTCGTTATAGTCCACGATGCTGACTTTATACAGACCTCCGTCAAGTGTTTCGAAATAGATATTCTCAACCGGTTCGTCCATCATGTTGGAAGAGGTATTGGCATCGATATCAAGTTCTCCGCCGCCTGCGATCTTGTTAGCGTAATAGATCTCGGATCCGTCAGGCGTTTCAACATGGAGGTCCAGATCATCCTCAGTATCCCAGAGCATTGAGATGGTGATCTCACCGGATCCTGCCTGAAGGGAATTAAGTACATCATCCATGGTAGCTTCATCGATACCGCCGCCATATTCAAATCCTACGATCTCCAGGGTGGTTCCGGAACCGTCGATGGTTCCTGTAAATGTCTGGGACTCACTGCCGATAGTGATCTTTACGATGTAGTTAGTGGTACCGGTGGATCTGTCATTATAGTCATCCAGATATACCCAGTACTGGCCGTTATAAGGATTGGTGAAGAATACGTTCTCAACAGGATTATCCATCATGTTGGAAGAGGTATTGGCATCTACGTCCAGCTCACCGTTCTGGGCTACCTTGTTGCTGTAGTAGATCTCGGATCCGTCAGGAGTAAAGACGTGGAGATCCAGATCGTCCTCTGAATCCCAGAGAACGGAGATGGTAATGTCACCTGATCCTGCATTGAGTCCTGTGAGTACATCTTCAAGAAGATCCTCGGAGAGAACTCCGTTTACAGCCCCTTCAAGAACCTCATCCCATTCGATATAGAAACCATAGTGGTATTCCACATCGTCAGGATAGGTGAAGGCCCACTGCATATCGTTATAAAGGAATCCCACAAGAGTATCCTCATCGAAGTTGTTGGGCTGTGTGTCACATACATTGGTGTAATCCACAGGATCGCCGTTTATCCAGCCCCAGTCGACTGAGGTGCTTACAAATCCGATCCATCCGTAAGTGTCAGGGAAGGCCTGCTCGATAAAGGCCTGCTCATCAGCATCGTTGATGACCAGAAGGTGACCGCCCATGGACTCTGCAAAAGTCCTTGCCTGGCCCCAGCTCATATTGGAATTGATATAAGAGTAGGTATGGTCCACGTAAGATGTCTGCTGGATGCCCGTTGCGCCGCCGTAATCGAACTCCAGTATATCGATATCCGTACCGGTAGTGTCGATAGTTCCTGTAAAGGTCTGGGATTCGCCGCCGATCGTGATCCTTACCAGGTAGTTGGATGCACTGTCTTCAGTGCGGTCGTTGAACTGGTGGATATAAACTTTGTAGTGACCGTTGGATGGTGCTGCAAAATAGATATTCTCAACAGGATCAGTGATCCTCTGGCTTCCTGCATTGGCATCAGTGTCAAGGATACCGCCGTCAGCTGCCTTGTTGCTGTAGTAGATATGTTCTCCGTTAGGTGTTTCCATGTGAAGGTCTACATCGTCCCAGGAATCCCACATAAGGGAAACGGTGATATCGCCGGAGCCGGCGTTAGCCTGGGAAAGAAGATCATCGAGAAGATCTTCCGTAAGCTCAGGCTGTGGATCTCCCTCGTATCCGCCGTAGTCGAATTCAACGATAAGGATCTCTGTGCCTGTGCCGTCGATCTCGCCCTCATATTCCTCCACATCATCACCGATCTGTACTCTTACGATATAGGAGGTCTCCATGTCATCCGTTCTGTCCCTGAAGTCACGGAGCAATACCTGGTAGTGACCCTCCATAGGCTCCGGGAAGTAGATATTCTCGATGGGAGTATCCGACAGGTTGGAGGAGGAAGCGTTCATATCGATATCAAGAGTACCGCCATCGGCTGTCTTGTTTGCGTAATAGATACGGTTGTCTTCAGGTGTGATCACATGAAGGTCTACGTCATCGTGGGTGCCCCAGATAACTGTGACTGTGATCTCACCGGTGCCTGCTACCAGCAGTTCTCTCTGTTCATCCAGGTCATCGGAGGATATATCGGTCTCAGTATCATCGATGTCGACACGGTCACCGTTGATCCGGTTTCTTGTTGCGATAATATCAGTAGCGCCGATAGGGGGTTCCCAGTCATAGATAGGACAGCAGACAGGATCCGGTTCGATATCGCCTTCTTCTACCTCAGGCTGCTCGAAAAGACCATCATCATCCTTGTCACCTCTGGAGATGGTATAACCGCCCACCTCTTCAAGAATATACCAGGTGGTAAAACTGGTGCTGTGGAAGGTTATGTTTACTTCTTCAGTCGTCTTTGTATGTGTGGAAATCGAAATAGTAGAAGAGGAACCGGAAGAAATATACTGGGAGATCTGGTCCTGATCTATCGTAACAGAGTCGCTGGAACTCATTACGAAGGTACTTGAATTGGACCCGACATCGATAAGGATATCAGTATTCTCGATAGTGGTAACGCTGGGCTTGGGATCTGTTGAGATCTGGTATACGCTTCGGGGTTCTCCATTTTCAAGGATAGTGGCGTCTCCGTCTACAACCTCGCCGGAAAGGAATACAGTATTTGTGAAGCATACTGAGATCTGCTCGACCTGAGTGCTCCAGGCCGCATAGTCCGTATTTCTGCCGTCATAGATCTCCTGAAGCTGAACGATCTTGGAAGAACAGATAGTCGTATCGATACTGATCTGCTCGCCAAGGGCAGCGCACTGGTCGATGGAATCCTCAACACTCAATGTCTCGGCGATATCATCCTCGGAACTGTTGCTTGCAGCATATGCTGTACGTCCGAAGATAGTGTCTGTAAGGAAGTTTCTGGAATTGATGGAAGCCAGTATCTTCATGTCATCTGAATCCTTGATCTCATCTGACATTGCGATCATGTCCTCACTGACTCCTTCAGTCTCTTCCCAGGCATCTATACACTCCTTGAAAAGAGCCTGAGTCTCATCGGGATCCGCCGTAGCCAGGTCTGTCTCAAGAAGCCTCTCTGTAAGGATCCTGGCATAGAGATAACTCTGGGCTCCCAATGTGGTCATATCACAAAGATCGGAATAGGAATCCTTGGCCTTTTCCGTCTTAGTCTTATTATTCAGGAAATAAAAAGATCCGCCGCCGATGCCAAGAGCAACCACAGCTGCTATGGGAGCGATGATCCATGCTTTCTTTCCTTTCTTTTTGCTCTTCTCCTTTTTGACCTTGGCAGGCTTTTCTTTTTTGGCTTTCTTCTCCTTGGGAGCTTTCTCAGCCTTTAAAGGAGCCGGAGCGGGTGCAGGAGCAGGTGTTTCAACCTGTGCCGGCTGTGGTGTCTCTATGGGAGCGGGTTCAGGTACAGGTGCAGGTTCAGTTACTGCTGCCCGGGGAACTTCGGGTACTGTTACTGCAGTACCGCATGATTCGCAAAACCTTGCTCCTTCACTTAAGGGTGCGCCGCATTGCTTACAAAACATTTCTTTGCCCTCCTTTATAAACCATATATCCAAATCCTAAAGATAAAATATGTCTAAATGATTAACTATATGTTTATGCAGGATTTTGTCATTGACAACTTTTGTCCCGATTTGGGACAAAACCGGGGAATTGTGCTATATTATGCAAAAGAGGGGGACTTGCTTATGTTTTTTGAAAGATTAGATATCCTCATGAAGATCACGGACACCGGAAACAGCTCCCTGGGAAGGGGCATTTCCTTTGATCCGTCCTATATCTCAAAGATGAGAAGAGGCGTCAGAAAAGCTCCAAGAAACAGTGAGTTCACAGATTCCGTCTGTTCTTTTTTTGAGAGAAAGATATCCGAAAAGAAAAAAGAGCAGGTAGTGTCTGACATTATCCTTAAAGGTATTCCGCTTCCTTCTGACAGAAATGAAAGGATCAGGATCTTAAGGACCTGGCTTTTGGAGGAGAATGAAGACGGGGAGAACATAACAGGTATCATAAGCACCGTTTCAGGCTATGCTTCACAGGCCCGGGTGATAAAGGGGACACAGGATAAAATGGGCAGAGCCTCCGATGATGTGCTCTCCTTTTACTACGGAAACGAGGGCAAAAGGGAAGCGGTACTAAAGTTTCTTGAAGGTATCCTGGGAGACCCAGGTAAGGTAAAGAAGATCCTTCTTTTCTCCAACGAAAATATGGAGTGGATGTATGAGTCTGTTCCTTTTATAAAAAAGTGGAGCGCCGCATTAAAAGAAGTGACTTCAAAAGGAATAAAGATAAAGATAATACACAGTATACAAAGAGACCTTAATGAGATGACCGTGGCCATAAAAAATGGATGCCCCTTTATCTCACCGGCATGATCGAACCTTATTACTGTCCCAGGTTAAGAGACCAGATCTACAGAAGGACTATCTTTGTTGCTCCGGGGCATTCTGCCGTTACCTCAACTTCCATCGTTGACGAGACGGAAGAGATGGTAAATATGCTCTTTTACGGTAAAAGTGCCATCAGGGCCTTTGAAAAGGAGTTCAATAATTATCTGTCACTCTGCAGGCCTCTTATGAATATCTATAAGGAAGACCTGGACAAGGTATTTACCAAGTCCATGATGGAACTTCTTTCCGGGGATGAGAATATATGTATCGCCGGATCCCATCCGTTATTCCTTCTTATACCTGACGACTTCTTTAAGGATGCGCCCAAAAAGATAATTGAGGGGCTTTTTGATATGAAGGAAGCCTTCTACAAAGCCCTGGAAAACAAAGTCCGGATCACGGAAATCTTCCCCCTTACGTACTTTGCGGACGACCAGGAGGAACATCCTGCTGTGGTATTTCCGGGAGTATCGGCCGGGTATACCAAAGAGATGCAGAAAGCCCATCTTGAAAGGATCGCCGATCTTATCAGAAGGTACGAAAACTACCACCCCGTAATATCATCTGTTCCTATGGATAATATAGAGATGATCTCTAAGGAAGACGGAAAGACAATGATCTACACGCCCTATGATGTGTTTTTCGAGATAAAGGAACAGAATATGAGTTCCGCACTCTATGATTATATGGACAGGATCCCCGCAGATAAGGACAGAAAAGAGGTGCTCGGACGGATAACATCCCTGATCCGAAAAGGGGAACAGGCTTAAATTATGTCTTTTAAAGAAGGCTTTTTATGTATAAAATAAATAGAGGAAAAATCAGGCGGAGGTACACTTTATGTCGGAAGTAAAGTATAAGAGGATCCTTCTTAAGCTTTCCGGTGAAGCTCTCGCAGGTGACAAAAAGGTCGGTATCGACGACGATGTCGTAAGCGAGATTACCGCCAAGATCAAGGAAGTCTCAGATCTTGGAGTTGAAGTTGGAGTAGTTGTAGGAGGAGGTAACTTCTGGCGCGGAAGATCTTCCGAGAAGATGGACAGGGTAACTGCAGATCATATGGGAATGCTGGCTACCATGATGAATGCACTGGCGCTCTCCGATGCTCTTGAGCAGCATGGTGCAGTAACAAGAGTCCTTTCTGCCATCGAGATCAGACAGATGGCAGAGCCCTATATCAGAAAGAGGGCTGTAAGGCACCTGGAGAAGGGCAGGATCGTCATCTGTGCATGCGGTACAGGTAACCCTTATTTCTCAACAGATACAGGCGCTGCCTTAAGAGCGACTGAGATCAATGCCGATATCTTTATGAAGGCTACTATGGTAGACGGAGTTTATGACAAAGATCCCAACATCTATCCCGACGCTGTCAGATATGAGAAGGTCACTCACGATGAGGTCCTCAAGTCCAATCTTAAGGTAATGGATGCTACAGCTGCAGCTCTCTGCAGGGACAACAAGACGAAGATACTCGTATTCTCCATGAAAGATCCTGACAATATCGTTAAGATCGTTAAGGGAGAGAACTTAGGAACAATAGTAGAATGATCAAAGGGAGGAAAAGACAATGATCGAGATCACAAAAGCAGATTATGACAAGATCGAAGACAAGATGAAGAACTGCATCTCCAATCTTCAGGAGAACCTTAATGCTATCAGGGCAGGAAGAGCAAATCCCCATGTTCTGGATAAGATCAAGGTCGAGTACTATGGTACGCCTTCTCCCTTGAACGCAGTAGCAAATATCCAGGTCCCCGAGGCAAGGATGATCACTCTTGCCCCCTGGGATCCTTCCATGCTCAAAGAGATCGAGAGAGCTATCCAGGCAAGTGATCTTGGTATCACTCCCACTAATGACGGTAAGATCATAAGACTTGTTTTTCCTGTGCTTACAGAGGATCGAAGAAAAGATCTTGTTAAGCAGGTAAAGCAGTACGGTGAAGAGTGCAAGGTCGTTATCCGTAACGTAAGAAGAGACGGTATCGACAAGATGCGCGCAGCCAACAAGAAGAAAGAGCTTACAGATGATTCCCTCGCTGAGTACGAAGAGAAGATCCAGAAGATCACTGACAAGTTCACAAAGGAAGTCGAGAAGACCTGCGAGACTAAAGAGAAGGAACTGATGGAAATCTGATAAATGGCTATTCTTCCTTCAAAGAAAAAAACATACGATACTGAAGGCTTAAAGGTTCCCGTATCGCTTGGCGTTATCATGGACGGTAACGGCAGGTGGGCCAAGAAGCGTCTTCTTCCCAGATCTGCAGGCCACAGGGCCGGTGCTGAGAACCTGAAGGAGCTTTGCAGGAACTGCGGTAACTACGGCGTTAAGTATCTTACGGTATATGCTTTTTCTACAGAAAACTGGTCAAGACCCGAGGATGAGGTCCATCAGCTGATGGAGCTCTTCATCGAGTTCTTCGACAGATATGATGCCGAACTGGAACAGGAAGGCATCAGATTGAGATTTACCGGTGATATCGCCGGCCTTCCCGAAAAGCTTCAGGAAGTCTGTAAAAGAGGCGAGGAAAGATCCAAGGACAGGAAGAAGATGACTCTGATCGTTGCCTTTAACTACGGCGGACGAAGAGAGATCGAGTATTCCGTTAGAAGGATCGCCGAAAAGGTAAAAGCAGGGGAGATAGACCCCTCTGATATCACGGAGCAGATGATCTCCGATAATCTCTATCTTCCTGATGTACCGGATCCTGAGCTCATAATAAGGCCCAGCGGTGAGATGAGGCTTTCAAATTTCCTCTTATGGGAATCTGCTTATTCCGAGTTCTGGGTATCGGAGACCTTGTGGCCCGATTTCGGTTATGATGACCTTACACAGGCTTTCAGGGATTATGCAAAAAGAGACCGCCGCTTCGGAGGTCTTTCGGAGGCTGATAAGAAATGAGGCAGCGGGTAATTACCGGAATTATCTTTACGGTGCTCGTTGCGGCATTCGTTATCCCGTCATACTGGTTCCCGGGTATCATGATCGCCTTTGCTCTTGTAGTAGGCGCTGTTTCAACATATGAGATGATAAAAGCCGTAAAGGCCGGCGGAATGAAGCCCTGTGTCCCTCTTGTAGTCCTGGGCGACCTGATCCCGCTTCTGATCCTTCTGGTATCCTATTTTATGAAGATCCAGATGACTACGGCTCTCTGCTATTATCTTCTGATAATGCTCCTTTATGCCATGGCCTGCGTCGTCATGCCTTCGGTAATAAGGACCGACGGAGAGATATATCTTCACGACGGCCTTGTTACGGCTGCATTGATACTTTACATTACCTTTCCTTTATACTGCCTGTGTTCCGTATCCATCTTCCCGGAGAAGGGATGGTTTTACCTGATACCGGCCCTTTTCGCCAGCTGGGTATCCGACACCTGCGCCTACTTTTCGGGAGTGACTTTAGGGAAGCACAAGATCGTTCCTCATATAAGCCCCAAGAAAACATGGGAAGGATGTATCGGAGGCGCGCTGGGATGCGCCCTGGCGGTAATGATCTATTTTGACCTTATAATCTACAGACTTGATGATTTTAATGCGGACATAATCGTTTTTTCTGTCATCGCTTTCGTTCTTGGATTAGTAATGTCCGTTATGTCGCAGCTGGGTGACTGGGTGGCCTCTCTTGTAAAGAGAAGAGTGGGCATCAAGGATTACGGTAATCTCTTCCCCGGACACGGCGGTATGCTGGACAGATTTGACAGCGCCTTTTTCACGATCCCTTCGGGAGTGCTTCTGGCGCTTATCGTAGAATTCTTTAAGAATATGGGAGTTGGTATTTAATGCGGAGGGTATTATCTGTCTTGGGTTCTACCGGTTCCATCGGAACCCAGACTCTGGAAGTAGTAAGAAATAATCCTGAAGATTTTAAAGTGGCAGGTCTTTGCTGCGGATCCGATACGGATCTTCTTTATGAGCAGATAGTTGAGTTTAAGCCTTCCGTCGCATCTGTCATGGATGAGAAAAAGGCCCTGGAACTTAAGAACAGACTTTCATCAGAGCACCCTGAGATCAAATGCGAAGTTTTCGGAGGAGCTGAAGGCACAGATATAGTCGCTACTGTAGATGAGGCGGATACGGTCCTGGGAGCCATCGTAGGGGTTGCAGGTCTTAAGCCTACTTATGAAGCAATATTAAAGGGCAAGGACATTGCCCTGGCAAATAAAGAGACACTGGTGGCAGGAGGCGATATCGTCATGCCTCTTGTTAAGGAAAAGGGCGTAGAGTTGCTGCCTGTAGACAGCGAACACTGCGCCATCTGGCAGTGCCTCTGGGGCGAAAAGAAAGAGGACCTGGACAGGATCCTTATCACAGCTTCCGGCGGACCTTTCAGGGGGAAGCCAAGGGAGGATCTTGTTAAGGTAACGGTAAGCGATGCCCTTTCCCATCCCACCTGGAAGATGGGCGGTAAGATCACCATCGATTCTTCCACCATGATGAATAAAGGCCTTGAGGTAATAGAGGCAAAGCATCTCTTCGGAGTAGACGTGGACAGGATAGACGTGGTAGTCCATCCCCAGAGCGTGATCCATTCCATGATAAGGATGAAGGACGGATCGGTCCTGGCCCAGATGGGAAAGCCCAGTATGATCCTGCCCATCATGGTGGCTCTTTATTACCCGGACAGAGGTAACAGGCTTCTTGAAAAGTTCGATCCCTTTGATCCCAAGTGCAGTAACCTGACATTTGAAAGGTGCGATACCTCAGTATTCCGCCTTCTTGATATAGCATATGATGCTGGCCGGGAGGGAGGCCTTCTTCCTGCAGTAATAAATGCAGCCAATGAAGTGGCCGTATTTGATTTCCTGGACGGGAAGTGCGGCTATCTGGATATCGAAAAGGCGGTTTCATTTGTTTTCGATAAGTTCAAGGGAAGACACACATCCATAAGTTCCCTGGATGACATCCTTCAGGCTGACAGGGAAGCAAGATCTCTTGCAAGGGAGTGCCTATGCTGAGTGATCTTAGTATCTGGAGCATCCTGGTAGCCATCCTGATCCTCGGAGTCGTTGTTACGATCCATGAGATGGGCCATTACTGGGTGGCGTGCCTTCTTAAGATCAAGGTCTATGAGGTCTCGTTTTTTGTAGGTCCCAAGCTTTTCTCATGGAAGAGAAAGGGTGTAGATTATTCTGTAAGAGCCCTGCCTTTCGGAGCATATGTAAGGTTTAACGATTTTGATGAAAACGGCAATATGCTGGATACGGATGATCCTTCTTTTCTTCTGAACCAGAAGAGGTGGAAGAGACTTCTGGTGGCCCTGGCGGGACCTTTCATGAACTATTTCCTGGGCGTTGTTATCTTTATGGGACTTTTTATGGCAGGGGGCTATTACAGCCTTTATGCCGTTCCGGGAAGCGGTTATGCAGGATCCCAGCTGGAAGCTGTTGTTCAGGAGGATCCCAATTTCCACTATCTGGATAAGATCGAGAAGATCAACGGAAAAAAGGTGATCACAGCTTTTGATTTTATCTATGAGATAGATTCGGGAGTCCCTGCCACGGAGCCTGCCACTGTTACTTTGATATCTGCGGAAACAGGTGAGGAGTATGATATCGTACTGGAACCTGATGTGGATCACAACATCCTTATCGGCATATCCCACCTGGATTATGTCGATCCCAAGTATAACGGCTGGCAGATAGTGGAGGTCTATGAAGGCCATAATGACGGTGATCCCGTACTGAAGATCGGAGATTATCTTACGGCTGTAGACGGAAAGTCTGTCGCAGATGAGGATTTTGACCAGTTCTTTTCCAATCATCAGGATGGGGATAAGGTCACGCTTACCTATATCAGGAACGGTCATGAACTGGAGGACGATTGTACTGTCCATATGATGACGACCACAAATCCCAGGGGACTTGGAAGTTACCTCGGTGTTCCCATCGATTCTGCCGAAAGATTTTTCGAAGCCCTTGAAACGTCAGTAAAGATCCCCGTGTCCCTTGTAAAGGTGGCCTACAAGATGATCGGCGATGTTTTCGAGGGTCACGAAAAAGTATATAATATGGTCCAGGGCCCCGTGGGAATGACCGTCAGCGTGTCTGAAGTGGTAGACAACGTTGATTCCTCGTTTATAGACAAGGTATATAACATGGTATTGATGGCAGGACTCATCACCATTGCAGTCACCATCACTAACATGCTGCCTATCCCGGGTCTTGACGGAATACAGGTGGTATATATCCTGTATGAGATGATCACGGGAAGACCATTGTCGGAAAAGGCCGAAAATGTGCTCCTGGTAGTAGGATTCATACTGATACTGGGACTGGCGGCTTTTGCATTGGTTTCCGATGTACTGCGTATAGTTTTTGAATATATTTAAGACCGGAGGATATAAAGAATGAAAGTACTTGTAGTCGGCGGCGGCGGAAGAGAACACGCCATCATCATGAAACTCGCGGAGAGCCCCAAGGTAGACGAGATCTTCTGCGCTCCCGGAAACGGCGGTATCTCAAAGTATGCCAAGTGTTTTGACGTAAAGGCGACAGATATCGAAAATATGGTAAAGCTGGCAAAGGAGCTTAACCCTGACATGGTAGTGGTCGCTCCCGACGATCCTCTCGTACTCGGAATGGCTGATGCCATGGAAGAGGCAGGATTCAGAGCCTTCGGACCTAAGGCAAACGCTGCGATCATCGAAGGTTCCAAGGTGTTCTCCAAGGAGCTTATGAAGAAATATGATATCCCCACGGCTTTCTATGAAGTGTTTACGGAAAGTGAGCCTGCCATTGAATACCTTAAGAAGCAGAACTCATATCCTGCAGTCATCAAGGCTGACGGTCTCGCTCTCGGAAAGGGCGTTATCATCGCTCAGAATGAGGAAGAGGCTGTTACGGCAGTACATGAGATGATAGATGAACTGAAGTTCGGAAAGAGCTCTTCACGTATAGTCATCGAGGAATTCCTTACAGGACCTGAAGTATCTGTTCTGGCATTTACTGACGGAAAGACCATGGTTCCCATGATCTCTTCCATGGATCACAAGAGGGCCAAGGATAACGATGAGGGCCTTAATACCGGAGGAATGGGAACTGTTTCTCCCAATCCCTGCTATACTCCCGAGATCGCAAAGGAGTGCATGGAGAAGATCTTCCTTCCTACTATGGAAGCCATGAACAAAGAGGGAAGGACTTTTGAAGGATGCCTTTACTTCGGCCTTATGATCACCCCCAAGGGACCTAAGGTCATCGAATATAACTGCAGGTTCGGAGATCCCGAGACCCAGGTAGTACTTCCCATGCTGGATGCTGACCTCTATGAGATATTTGATGCAATAATCGACCACCGTCTCTCTGATTTGGACATCAGGTGGAGAGACGGAGCCTGCGCCTGCGTCATCATGGCATCCGGCGGATATCCCGAGAGTTATAAGAAGGGTATCCCCATGAAGGGATTTGACGATAAGGGCCAGATCGAAGGATGCTTTGTTTACCATGCCGGTACCAAGCTGGACGATGAGGGTACTTTCCTTACAAACGGCGGAAGGGTAATAGGCGTTACCGCCAGAGGAGAAGATCTTAAGGATGCTCTTGCCAAGGCATACGAAGGAGTCGGTAAGATCGATTTTGAAGGAAAGCACTACAGGACCGATATCGGAAAGAGAGCTTTGGGGATCCTTGGCTGATCTTGTGAGGAACTGATATTGAAGATAGGTCTTTTCGGCGGCTCATTTGATCCAATCCACAACGGTCACCTTTCCATAATAGAAGGTGCTCTTAATAGCGGATGCGTTGATATAGTAGTCGTTATCCCTACAGTTAGAAATCCTTTTAAGAGGGGACGCATATTAAGTGCGGCCCCTTACAGGTTTTATATGACCAAAAGGGCAGTGGAGGGAAGATTTAAAAAGAATGTCTTTCTCTGCGATATAGAGTTCTTCCTGGAGGGCATAAGCTATACTGCCAATACCATCGCGAATTTCTGCGATAAAAAGTATCTTAAGCCTTTCCTGAAGAATAATGGCTTCGGGAAAAAGGCAGAGGAGGACCATTCCTTTTACTGGCTCTGCGGATCTGATATCCTGCCTTCCTTCGATAAATGGTATAAGCCGGAAAAGATCCTTGAAAACGCAGGACTTCTGGTGGCGCAAAGGCCGGGAGATCCTACTGATATAGAAAGCGAAAAAGAGCGTATCAGGACCGCCCTTGGAATAGACACGGATATCAGGAGTTTTGAGATAAAAGGAGTGGAGGCAGCTTCATCTTCTATAAGAGCAGATAAGGACTTTGACAGGCTCCCTGAAGAAGCATTGGATTTTATCAGGACCCACGGTCTTTATCCTTCAGAGGACCCTCTTTCGAAGGTCAGTGATAAGGCGGCTGAAACATATCTTGAATCAGCGGTAGCCATGTATCCCGTCCTGGGAGAAAAGAGACTCCTTCATACACTTAACACCGGGCTTTTATCTGCTGTCTATGCGGGAAGGTTCGGAGCTGATCCGGATAAGGCGCTTATCGCCGGAACTCTTCATGACTGCGCTAAGGAGATCGATATAAAGGAACAGAAGAAGATGGCCATGGAAAGATGTCCGGAGCTGGCTGTTGATGAAAAGCTCTATCATTCGCCGGCCGGAGCCGTTTTTGCAGGAGAGCTCATGGGGATAGATGATGAGGAGATATTAAATGCCATCACTTTCCATACTACCGGAAAAGCCGATATGACCACCCTTGAAAAGATAGTCTTCCTGGCTGATAAGCTGGAGCCTTCCAGGACATATACGGATCTGACCCTTATGAGGAAACTGGCAGAAACGGATCTAGATGCATCTTTGATGCTATGTGTCAGGGCGGTAAAGAATAAATTTGATGCAAAGGGCAGGGAGATCCATCCCTATACTTTTGAGTTTATGAAAGATTTGGGTATAATCTAATTACAATCGAAAAGGAGAACAGATTATTTATGACAAGCAAGGAACTGGCCGACAAGATCATTACCATACTCGATTCCAAGAAGGGCATCGACATAGAACTGCTGGACGTGTCTGAAAAGACTACTCTCGCAGATTATTTTATCGTGGTAAGCGGTAACTCCACTACACAGATCAAGGCTCTTGCTGATGAGGTAGAAGTTGTTCTCAAGAAAGAAGACGATCTTTATCCCGACCACATAGAGGGAAGATCCGGAGACCGCTGGATCCTTATCGATTATAAGGATGTGGTAGTCAATGTATTCCATCCGGAAGAGCGAGCCAATTATAATATCGAGAAGCTTTGGGAGACCAAAAAGACAGAATCATGAATAAAGAAAAGAAAATAGGTATTTATTTTCTCATTGGGGTTCTGGCTTTAGAATCTTTCTTTATTGTTTTTTTTAACCTTACCCAGCTTCAGTATCATTTAGGTCATGATACTTCGGTCTATCTTTTCCAGACAATAGAATCCTGGAGACAGAAGAGCCTTCTTCTTGAGCAGTGGGAGTATCAGACGACTTTTGCCATTGATTCACCTGTCATCCTGGCGGTGTTCTTTTACGGTATCTGCGGTAATAT
>JAGAFH010000178.1 GCA_017612755.1 Clostridiales bacterium | reverse complement strand
GTCCTATGTTTATCGAACGGGCGGCCGGCGGATCCGGGGCTTCCTTATGTCCCGACCTGATCCGATGTTGAAGCTGATCTTCAACATATGACCCCCGGAGCTTAAGAAGGCTCCTTTTTTTATGACTAACTATGAAAGCGAGAAACAATATGAGTTATGAACTTGATTCGATCCTGATACACGGCGGAATAGACGGAGATAAGACAACCGGTGCGGTAAACGTTCCCATCTACCAGACTTCCACATATAAGCAGTCAGAGCTGGGAGTTAATACCGGCTGGGAATATTCAAGGACAGGAAACCCCACAAGAGCTGCTCTTGAAAAGCTGATAGCAGATCTGGAAGGCGGCAGGTTCGGCCTTGCCTTCGCATCCGGACTGGCAGCTATCCACACAGTCCTCTCCCTGTTTAAGACGGGAGATAAGATAGTTATCTCCGATAATATCTATGGAGGGACCTTCAGGATCCTGGACAATGTATTTAAGCCCCTGGGCATAGACTACATCATTACGGATACAACAGATCCCCAAAATGTCAGAAATGCCATCACCTCCGAAGTAAAGGCGGTCTATATCGAGACTCCCGCCAACCCTCTTCTGAGCGTGACCAACATAGCTGAGATCTCTAAGATCACAAAAGAGAAGGATCTTATTCTCATCGTAGACAATACCTTCCTGACTCCTTACCTTCAAAGGCCTTTGGAGCTTGGTGCCGACATCGTAATCCACAGCGGTACAAAATACCTTGGCGGCCACAGCGACACCATCTCAGGACTGGTGGCATTAAACGACGAAAAGACCGCAGAGAGACTTTACTATCTTCAGAATGCCATCGGCGGAGTCCTGGCTCCCTGGGACAGTTTCCTTATCATAAGGGGCATCAAGACCTTAGGCGTACGTATGGACCGCCATGTCTCCAACGCCATTAAGGTAGCTGAGTTTCTGGATCAAAGCGGTTATGTGGAGAAAGTCTATTTCCCCGGCCTTAAGTCAGATCCCGGATATGAGATAACAAAGAAGCAGACCGATGGCCCCGGAGCCATGATCTCCTTCCTTCTTAAGCCCGAATATGACTATAAGTCATTCTTCAAAAATCTTAAGCTGGTCACTCTTGCAGAGTCCCTGGGAGGCGTTGAATCCCTTGTATGCCATCCGGCCAGCATGACCCACGCATCCATCCCCTATGAGATCAGACAGCAGGTGGGGATCAAGGACGAACTTATCCGCCTCTCGGTAGGTATCGAATCGGCAAAGGACATCATCGAAGATCTGGAGCAGGCCATCAAGGCATCGAGAAAGTAAGGTAACAGAAATGAAAGTATACGAAGACATAAAGGAACTCATCGGAAATACTCCCATACTTAAGCTCAACAATATGGGGGTCTCCCCCGAAGTAAACATCTACGCAAAACTTGAACTTTTTAACCCTGCAGGATCCGTAAAGGACCGCATTGGAATGTACATGATTGAAGATGCCGAGAAAAAAGGCCTTCTCAAAAAAGGCGGCACCATTGTAGAGGCCACCGCAGGAAATACGGGTATCGGCATCGCCATCGCCGCCCTGAACAAAGGATATAAGGTCATCTTCGTAGTCCCTGAGAAGTTCTCCATCGAAAAGCAGAAGATCATGAAAGCCCTGGGGGCGGAGCTGGTCCATACCTCAAGGGAAGAGGGAATGCTGGGAGCTGAAAGGGAATCCGAAAAGATAATCGCAAAGACACCCGGCGCCATCGCCCTCCGTCAGTTTAAGAATCCCGCCAATCCCCTGGCCCACTACGAGACAACGGGGCCTGAGATCTACGACCAGCTGGACGGTAAGATCGACTACCTGGTAGCCGGGGCAGGCTCCGGCGGAACTTTTACAGGCATCGTTAAGTACCTGAAGGAACAGGACAGCAACATCAAAGGAGTCCTGGCAGACCCTTACGGCTCCACCATCGGCGGCGGGGAACACCACGATTACGATATCGAAGGAATTGGAAATGATTTTATCGCCGACACCATGGATATCACTTTGGTAGATCAGGTCATAAAGATCTCCGACGACGAGGCTTTTGATGCCTCAAGACAGCTGGCGGCAAAAGAAGGCGTGATCGCAGGATCATCCTCAGGCGCCGCCCTGGCAGCAGCCTTAAAGCTGGCAAAGACGATTGAAAAAGGAAATATAGCAGTAGTCTTCCCCGACAGAGGAGACAGATATTTAAGTAAAGGATTATTCGATTAAATGAGCGATCTGGTTTTTGAGCTGGAGAATGTCTCCACGACATATAAAAACGACGGCAAGGAATTTCCCGCCCTCAAGGATGTGAGCCTTCAGATAAAGGAAGGCGAGATCTACGGCATCATAGGCATGAGCGGCGCCGGAAAATCCACCCTTGTAAGGACCCTTAACCGCTTGGAAGAAGTTTCTGCAGGATCTGTTAAGTATTACGGAAAGGACCTGGCCGGACTCTCTTCAAAGGAGCTTCGTAACGTGAGGCATTCCATCTCCATGATCTTCCAGAGCTTTAATCTTCTTGAACAGAGGACAGTCATCGAAAACGTGGAGCAGCCCTTAAAGATCGCAGGCATCAAAAGATCCGAGCGGCGGGAGATCGCCAGGAAGATGCTTCAGACCGTAGATCTCTCCGACAAGGAAACGGTCTATCCCGCAAGGCTTTCGGGAGGCCAGCGCCAGAGAGTCGCCATCGCAAGAGCCCTGGCATCAGATCCCAAGGTCCTTCTCTGCGACGAGGCTACCAGCGCATTAGATCCCAAGATCACCGGGGAGATACTTGACCTTCTTAAGAAGATCAATGAGGAGAGAAAGATCACCATCGTCATCATCACCCATGAGATGAGTGTGGTGGAAAAGATCTGCGACAAGGTAGCCATCATCGACGAAGGAGTCCTGGCTGAAGCCGGGAAAGTAAAAGACGTATTTACCAACCCTCAGTCCAAGGCCGCCAGAAAACTGGTATTCCCCTCTAATCCTTTTGACCCTTCAAGCGAAAACGGAAAACTCATCAGGATCGTCTTCGACGGAACAAATGCCAACGTTCCTTTTATCGCCAACCTGGTGGAAAAGACAGGAAAGAAAGTGAATATCTTAAGCGCCAACACAAAGAGCGTGGGAGGTATCGGCTACGGCCAGATGATACTGGAACTGCCGGATAACATAAACGATCAGAAGATCATTACCGGCTTCTTTAAAGACAGCGGACTTTCCGTATCGGAGGTAGACAGAATATGAGTGATTATATTATCGAAGCTATACGCGACGGTGTTTTCGAGACACTGATCATGACTTTTTTCGGATCTCTCTTTTCTTATCTGATAGGACTTCCCGTAGGAGTGATCCTTTATGCCACATCTAAGGGAAGGCTTCTGGAGAACCGCCCCGCCAATATCGTCCTGGGCACCATAGTAAATATAATGAGGTCCCTTCCCTTCCTGATCCTGCTGGTGCTCCTTATTCCCTTTACGAGATTCGTAACAGGATCCTCCATTGGAACGGTGGCCACCATCGTCCCCCTTACGGTAGGTGCTATCCCCATAGTTGCAAGAATGGTGGAATCATCCCTCTGCGAGGTCAAGCCCGGTATAATCGAGGCTGCAAATTCCATGGGCGCTTCCCCCGTTTATACCATCCTTCACTTCATCATCCCCGAAGCTACCCCCTCCCTTCTTCAGGGAGCAGCCATCAACGTGGCCACCGTCCTGGGTTATTCAGCTATGGCAGGAGTCATCGGAGGCGGAGGACTCGGCGCCATCGCCCTTCAGTACGGATACTACAGATACCAGAAAGATGTGCTCTGGACCACGGTCATCCTGCTGGTGGTACTGGTCATGCTGATCCAGGAAATAGGCATATTCATATCAAAGAAGACACGCAAAAACTAAAAACTTGTGCAATATTACCTATATCACCTATTGACAATGTAGGTTTTAGAATGATATCATTCACTTGTTCGATGAAACGGACCGGAAAATCAAAGAAAAGGAGATGCAAGAATATGGCAGCTTATACAAGAACAGATCATATGTGCAGCATGTGGTGTCGAATGCCTAACTCCCGGGCATGCCATAAGGTCGGGACGATGTATCTCATGATCACGCGTCTTGAAAACCATCGATGTTGAATAAAGGGAAACATTGATACGCCTTATGCCCGGGAGCCAAATGAGAAGACTCCCTTTTTTATTGCAAAAAAAGAAACAAAAACAACTTATGAAAAGAGGAACAAAACAATGAAAAAGAAAATTTTATCAGTAGCACTTACACTTGCACTTGCAGCATCTTATGTAGGATGCGCAGCAGACACCGTAGCAGATGAGGCTGAAGGAACTACCATCAGAGTAGGCGCAAACATCACTCCCCATGCCGAGATCTTAGAGCAGGCTAAGCCCATTCTGGCCGAGAAAGGCATCAACCTTGAGATCGTAGAACTTGAAGATTCAGTTACACCCAATACAGGCGTTATCGAAGGATCCCTTGATGCCAACTACTTCCAGCATGTACCTTACCTTGAGCAGTTCAATGAAGAGAACGGATCAGACCTGGTATCTATCGGCGCAGTCCACTACGAACCCTTCGGAGTATATGCAGGAAGAGTAGACAGTCTTGAGGATCTTCCCGACGGAGCTTTGGTAGCAGTACCCAACAACGTAACAAATGAAGCAAGAGCTCTCCTTCTTCTGGATCAGGAAGGCATCATCACTCTTTCCGATGACGCAGGTATCAACGCTACTGTTGAAGATATCGTAGACAACCCCAAGAACATCGAGTTCACTGAGATCGCTCCCGAGCAGCTCGTTAATTCCCTTCCCGATGTAGACGTAGCAGTCATCAACGGTAACTACGCCATCGAGGGCGGCCTTGATGTTCATGACGCACTTGCAGTCGAGGCAAATGACGGCCTGGCAGCACAGACATACGGAAACATCATCGCCACATCTCCCGAGAATGCAGATAACGAGGCACTTCAGACACTTGTAGAGGTACTTCAGGGACCTGAGATCTCCGAGTACATCACAAATACATATGGCGGAGCCGTCGTACCGCTCTACTGATCGGAGATAAGGATATGATCGACTTTGAATACTATAATCCGGCTAAGATAGTCTTCGGAAACGAAAGCGAAAAGAAGCTCAAAGATCTTCTTAAGGCCAACAACGTCAGCTCACTCCTCCTGGTATACAGCGGTGATTTCATAAAGGAACTGGGCATCTATCAGACTATAGAAGAAGCCGTAAAGGAACTTGATATCAGATTCACCGAATCAGGTGACGTTGTCCCCAATCCTGATATCGGACTGGTCAGAAGGCTCTCCGCCGCCGGTAAAGAGAATGAAGTCGATTTCATCCTGGCCGTCGGAGGCGGAAGTTCGATAGATACCGCAAAGGCGTTGTCGTTGGGGATACCCTATGAGGGGGACGTCTGGGACTTTTTCGAGAGGGGAATAACCCCTGACAAGGTCCTTCCCATAGGCGTTATCGCAACGACAGCGTCCAGCGGATCAGAAACATCCAATGCGGCCATACTTTCAAACGGAGAGTGGAAGCTGGGATTTGAAGACGACAGGATAATCCCCAGATTCGCCATCATGAATCCCAGGTACACCTCCACCCTTCCCAAGTATCAGACAGCTGTTGGAATTGCCGATGTCCTGTCCCACCTTCTTGAGAGATATTTCTCTGACACAAGAAATTCGGATACTACAGACTATCTCATCGAAGGAGCCATCCGGGCACTTCTTCTCAACGCAGGAAGGCTCATAAAGGATCCCACAGATCTTAATGCAAGAGCAGAGATCCAGTGGCTGGCCAGCGTATCCCACAACAACTTCCTTGATGCAGGAAGGATCGCTGACTGGGGATCCCACAGGATAGAGCATGAACTGTCAGCAGAATATAACATCACCCACGGTGAAGGAATGGCTGTAGTCTTCCCGGCCTGGGTAAGGCTCATAGCAGAAGAAAAGCCCTGGAGGGCAGCACTTCTGGCCACAAGGGTCTTCGGAGCAGACGGCCACGATCATGGCGAGAAGGAAAGAGCCCTCATCCTGGCAGATGAACTGGAGAGCTTCTTCAGAAAACTGGATGTAAAGACAAGGCTTTCCGAACTTGATATCACAGACAAAGACTTCGCAAAGATGGCGAAGCGCGCAACAAGAAACGGCAAAGTGGGACACTATTATCCCCTTGGCGAAGAAGAGTTTATTAAAGTACTGAACAAGGCACTTTGAAATATGAAAGGAGAAACAAAATGGCAAGGATAAAACTCGTAGAACAGAATGAAGCAACCGGTGCAGAGAAGGAAAGATATGATGAACTGGCCGGAAGAAATGCTGTAACAAACATGAAGAAAGGTCTTCTTAACGACGCGGCAACATACGACGCATATATG
>JAGAFH010000177.1 GCA_017612755.1 Clostridiales bacterium | reverse complement strand
GGATTCTCATTTGTATTGAGCTTTATCACCTTCTGGCCGTCTTTGGGCTGCTCTCCTGCCACATAGGGCTCTATATCGTTTATCTTCTTGTTCCAGAAAGAACTCATTTCTCAAACCTCGCACGGATGGATGCCGCGTGACATGTAAGTCCCTCGCTGTCGGCAAAGGCGGCTACATCCTTGTATACTTCACGAAGTGATTCCTCGTTGTAGTTTATTATGCTCATCTTCTTATAGAAGTCCCCTGTGTTAAGGGGAGAGAAGAATCTGGCGGTTCCTGATGTGGGAAGAGTGTGGTTGGGACCTGCGAAGTAATCTCCCAAAGGCTCGGGGGAATAGCTTCCAAGGAATACCGCACCGGCATTCTTTATGTCCTTAAGTACCTCTTCCGGATCTTTGGTGCAGATCTCCAGGTGCTCGGGAGCGATCTCCTCAGAGAAGGCAATGGCTGTCTCCATATCATCACAGACGATGATGGAGCAGTAATCAGCCAGGGACTTTTCAAGGATCTCCTTCCTTGCTGCTTCTTCAGATCTTCTGTCTACAGCGTCAGATACCTTCTGTGCCAGTTCCTCCGATGTGGTGAGGACGATGGCGGAAGCGATCTTGTCGTGCTCTGCCTGGGACAGCATATCAGCTGCCACGAACTCGGGATCCGCTGTCTCATCTGCAATGATCAGGATCTCGGAAGGGCCTGCGAACATGTCTATATCCACCTGGCCGAAAACAAGTCTCTTAGCCGTATTGACATAGATGTTTCCGGGGCCGCAGATCTTATCCACCCTGGGGATAGTCTCTGTACCGTAAGCCATGGCCGCAACAGCCTGGGCTCCGCCTACCTTATAGATCTCGGTGGCGCCGGCGATGGAAGCGGCAGCCAGGATAACGGGAGCGATAGTTCCGTCAGCTCTGGGGGGAGTACAGAATACGATCCTGGGGACTCCTGCCACTGATGCGGGGATAACATCCATAAGCACTGTGGAAGGAAGGGGCGCCGTACCGCCGGGCACATAGATGCCTGCCACGGAGATAGGTCTTACAGAAACCCCGATCTTAGCTCCCTTTCCGGTGTCAGCCATAAAGCCCTCTTCCTTCTGAAACTCGTGGAATCTTCTTATGTTGGAAGCAGCTTTCTTAATGACTTCGAGGAGTTTCGGCTCCACCGCCTTTACGGCTTCATCGATCTCCTCTTTTGTTACTCTCATCTGGTCAGCTGTGAACTCAGCCTTATCGAACTTCTTGGTGTATTTAAGGACTGCCTCATCACCGTTGGCCCTGATGTCATCGATGATGACATTTACCTTTTCGATGATGGGACCTAAGTCCATCTTGCTCCTGGCGCCGAGAAGATCGCACAGCTGCCTGAGATTATCTTTATTACCTTTTACTGTCTTACATCTCATATCACTGTTCCTCTTTTCCGGCATTCATGATCTCTACCTGCTCCCTGAGCTTGTCGATCATGGGACGGATCTCGTCAGACTTCATCTTCATGGAGACTCTGTTGACTACTACCCGCGCGGAGATATCGGCGATGGTCTCGATAACGTCGAGACCGTTCTCGTAAAGAGTCCTTCCGGACTCTACTATATCGACTATTACTTCAGAAAGACCGATGAGTGGTGCCAGTTCAACGGAACCGTTGAGCTTTATGATCTCAACGCTCTCCTTCTTCACACCCTCAAAGTATGCCCTGGTGATGTTGGGGTACTTTGTACCGACTCTCTTGTTGGGGATCTTGTCCAGCTTTCCGTCCTTCAGTTCCTTGGGACCTGCTACGCACATCCTGCACTTTCCGAATCCCAGGTCGATGACCTCGTAGAGCTGTCTTTCCTCTTCAAGGAGAGTGTCTTTTCCTACCACTCCCAGATCAGCTGCCCCGTACTCCACATATGTAGGCACGTCTGCAGGCTTTGCCATGATGAAACGAAGTCCTGTCTTCTCATCTTCCAGGATCAGCTTTCTGGACTTTTCCTTGGCGGCGGTACAGTCGTAGCCTGCTTTTTCGAGAAGTTCTATGGCCTTTTCCGCAAGCCTTCCCTTTGATAAAGCTATTGTCAGCATATTACTTCTCACCTCCGTCAAACCAGAACACTGTCTGTATATCGTTGTCGTCAGCAAACTTATTAAGTTCCTCTTCGCTTGCTGATGATGTATCCAGGATCACCGATGTGCCTCCGAGCCTCATCTGTTCCGCCAGGGTTATGGCAGATCTTCTGGCATCCTTATTGTTCTTTTCATATCCTACGACTGACTCGGGAGCAGGATCGGGAAGTTCCAGTCCCTGTCTCATGAGAGCAGTGATGGCAAGGGAAAGACCAAAGGAGAAACCTACGCACTCCATCTCCCTTCCGAAGACGCCCACGGTCCTGTCATATCTTCCGCCTCCGATGATGGGGAAGCCCACCTCGTATGTATAGCCCTTAAAGACTACGCCTGTGTAGTAGTCTACGCTTCCCAGAAGTCCGGGATCGATGGATACATACTTCTGATACCCGTAATCCTCAAGAGCCTCCAAGATCTCCTCCAGATTCTGAAGCGCTTCCTTAGCGATAGGGTCGGTAAAGAATCCCTTCATCTGATCTAAGATGTCCGCATCTCCCGTAGGCTGGGCGAACATAAGGAACATATCCCTGTTATCGTCTGTAAGGCCCTTCTCCTTGGAAACTCTCTCGATGGTGACAGAGTCCTTGGCGGTGATGGCATCCCTTATGACGAGTGCCGTCTCCTCGTCCAGTCCCGTCTGGCTGACAGCGCCCTCGAAAAGGCCTGTCTGTCCGATGCTGACCTGAAGATCAGTCACTCCTATCTCCAGAGCTGACCTGATAGCCATGGCGATGACCTCAGCGTCGGAATCAGATCCGGTGATGCCCATAAGCTCGGCACCTGCCTGGGTGAACTCACTCTGCTTTCCGCCGCCGGTCTGGTTGAAGCGGTACATATTCTCAATATAGGAAAGCCTTAAAGGAAGCTTGTCCTTGGCAAGGGTAGCCGCATATCTTGCTGCGGGGATAGTGCCGTCATATCTGGCGCAGAGGAGCCTTCCCTTGGAATCCGTAAGTTTGTAAAGATCCTCTTCCTTCAGAAAATCAGGCTTTGTATAGATATCTGCGTACTCAAATCCGGGTGTCTCTATCTCTTCGTATCCATGGAGGGAGAACAACCTTCTTAATTTACTTTCGGCGTCTTTTTTGAACGCGCATACGCCCGGCAATGTGTCATTAAAGCCGTCAGGTGTGTAGAACTTGCTGCTCATTTCAGTTTCCTCCATTCAGATAGTTTTGTTTTCCAATTCTTTAGTCGACTAAAGAATTGGACTTCTCGATTATATAGACCAACAGGGAAAATGTCAAATCCTTTATTTATGATATTTCTCGTTATTACTTATCTTAAAGCCCCTGTAGAGCTGTTCCAGAAGTATCAGCCTTGTCATCTGGTGGGTATATGTCACCTTCCCAAGGCAGATCCTTCTGTCTGCCCTTTTTACCAGTTCCGGGGATAATCCGTTACTTCCGCCTATGGCTATATTGATGACCGATCCGCCCTTTATAAAGTCTGACTCCATATATTCCGAGATCTTTTCAGAAGTAAGAAGCTCCCCGTGAAGGTCCATTACCCACAGTACGTCAGTGTCCTTTATCTTTGAAAGGATCAGTTCCCCTTCCTTTGCCAGGGCCTTATCTACAGGTACGGAATCGGGACTGTCCGGGACCTCGATGATCTCTGTTGATGAATATCTGGATATCCTTTTGCGGTATTCCTCTATCCCTTCGGAAAGCCACTTCTCTTTGATCTTTCCGGGAGCGATTATCCTTATCTTCATATCAGATCTCCAATGCCTTTGTGGGCTCATATCTGTTGGCTATGTCCAGATAGTAGTCCCTGCCTTCCTCATATCCGTATCCTTTCAGGTATGAAGTGACTGTAGCCCGGGCTTTTTCCCTGGTGTTGTTATTTATGCTCAGGTGGCCAAGGATAAACTTCCTTGTGCCGTTTTCGATGAGCTGTCTTATCATCTCCGCGGAATCGTCGTTACTTAAGTGGCCGTACCTGCCGGCTACCCTGGCCTTAAGATCTTCCGGATAGGGACCGTAGACCAGCATCTTCTGATCGTAGTTGGCCTCGATGAGGATCCCGTCTACCTGAAATGCCATCCTCTTTATGTCATCGGTGACCTCACCCAGGTCCGTCATCACCATACAGGACTTGTCCTTGTATCTTATCTTGTAGCAAACGGATCCCCTTGCGTCGTGAGGGGTCTCACAGCAGTAGACGGAAAGATCCTCCGAAAGATCCACCGCCTCCCCGGGAACGATCTCGATATCCGGAGACATGGGATGGGGCTTCGTACACTTTCTTGCGATCGCCCGGTGGGTATACTCCGTGGCGAAAACAGAAACGGGATGCTTTCTGACAAATACGTCCAGGGCATCCAGATGGTCGTGGTGGGAATGGGTAATAAAGAGCGCCTTTATCTGATCCGGGGATACCCCTACCGCTTCAAGGGCGATAGTCACCTGCTTGCAGTTTCTGCCTGCATCGATAAGGAAACAGTAATCATCAGCTTTGATAAGAGTAGCATTTCCGCTGCTCCCGCTGAATAAAGGAATGATCTGCAAAGATGACATCAGGCTTCAGCGTCCTGTTCGTAATAAACGGCGTCGTCGACTCTGTCGATCTCGGCTCCGAGGGATCTTAATTTCTGTACGATATTTTCATATCCGCGGTCGATCTTGCCCGCGTGGTTGATATAACTTGTTCCGTTGGCGGCAAGGGCTGCACATACAAGGGCGGCTCCGGCACGAAGATCGGTAGCGGTAACTGTTGCGCCCTTAAAGCTGTCGATCCCGCTTACGAGGGCGACACGGTCAAAGCAGTTGATGCTGGCTCCCATCCTGGTGAGCTCGGGAACATACTGGAATCTGTTCTGCCAGACATTCTCATGCATCTTGCTCATGCCTTTGGCGAGACAGAGAAGGACTACCGCCTGGGGCTGAAGGTCTGTAGGGAAACCGGGATAAGGTGAAGTCTTAATATTCGTACCTAAGATCTCCACATCCTTTTCCCTGTATACTCTGATACTGTCGTTATCTTCGTTCTCTTCAATGGTATATCCCATCTCACGCATCTTGGAGGAAAGAGGCTCCATATGGGTAGGGATAAGGTTGTTGATGGTAACATCTCCGTCAGTGACCGCAGCAGCGATCATATATGTTCCCGCCTCGATCTGGTCGGGGATGATGGAATAGGAGAAATTACCGGGAAGTACGGGAACGCCCTGGATCCTGATGGTATCGGTACCGGCGCCCTTGATCCTGGCACCCATGGCATTAAGGAAGTTGGCTACATCAACGATATGGGGTTCCTTGGCCGCGTTGTTGATAGTGGTCATGCCCTGGGCCTTCGTAGCAGCCAGCATTACGTTGATAGTGGCTCCTACGCTTACGATATCAAGGAATACCCTGGCTCCCTTCAGGGGATCCGCACTAAGGGTGATGATACCTCCGTTTATATCTTCAGGTCTGGCTCCTCTTGCGCCCATCTGGGCAAAGGCCTTAAGGTGAAGATCGATAGGCCTCTGGCCGAAGTTACATCCTCCGGGCATACGCAGGGAAGCCTTTCCGCTTCTTGCAAGAAGGGCTCCGAGAAGATAATAGGATGCCCTGATCTTCGAAACGGCGGGACCTGTGGCCTTATAAGTGTTGATGGATCTGGGATCGATCTTAAGGATAAGGGATCCCTCTTCGGACTTGTCCACGACAATGGAAGCACCAAGTGTCCTGCACAGTTCTATCATGACATGTACGTCGGAAATATCGGGAACGTTCTCGAGGGTGCACTCACCGTCGATCATCATGGAAGCCGCAAGAACGCCCAATACCGCATTCTTGCTGCCGCTTATATTAACTGTTCCCTTGAGCGGATGACCGCCCGTGATCTTATATGAATAAGGACCCACGTTTTCTTCCTTTTTATTTATTGTTTAGGTGTCAGCGGCTGTGATTCGTCTAAGACCTTACGTACCGCAGACTGTATCTCAGGCTCCCCCTGGGGAGCTTCGGAACTGTTCTTTTTGTCCTTTACCGGAAGCTCGAACAGTTTTGTCTTCTTTTTACCGGATTTTGATCCATTGTTATTATACAATTTCTTTTCGGTTTTTGGGTGGATTGTGACGGTTTCTTTCGATTTATCGTCACTTTGCAACACTGAACCCTCGTTTTGGGGTACTACTCTTGGAAGAATTGGCTGTGTAAGTATCCTTCTGGCTTCCTCTTTGTCAATTTCTTCTGAAGTCTTTTCCTCGTCCAGCTCCTTCATAAGCTCTTCGCTGAGCTTGGGAGTCTGCCTTACGGAAGGTGCGGAAGCAGGGATCTCTTCCTCTTCTTCAAAAATGTCATCTTCATCCTCAAAGCCGTCAAGATCCTCATCTTCGTACTCAGGCTCGATATAGGTGAGCTCGTCTACAAGATCCGTATATCTCTCCTTGCCCATGGCGGCGATAAGATCCGCAAGGGCCTTGTCGTGGGCTGTCTTGTCCTTGAAGGGCGTCTTCTCGAAAACAGTGGCCTTCTCCTCCACGTCCTCATAGCCCATAGACTTTACAGCCTCGACTGCCTGGACGGCCATAAACTCGGCCGCAGTCCTGTAGTAAGGCGCCTCGCTTACGACTCCCGTAGCCGCATCATCGTAGATACTCTCGAAAGTTCCGGCTGCCTGGGGGAGTACAAAGGTAAAAGTGGATCCCTGGTTCATATTGGAAGTAACGCTTATGGTTCCGTCGTGCATGTCAGCCACATCCTTGGCAATGGAAAGACCGATACCGGAACCTCCCACATCCCTCGAACCTGAATTATCAACTCTGAAGAACCTCTCGAAAAGATGATCTATATCCTTTTCGGGAATACCCCTTCCGTTGTCGCTTACCTGGATACCGATCCTCTCGCCTATCTCCACAACGCTGATATTGATCTCGTTAGGATCCGTCTTTCCCTCATAATCTATGTACTTGACCGCGTTTGTGAGAAGGTTTATGACCACCCTCATAAGAAGGTTGCTGTTACCGAATACAAGAGGATAATACATCTTCTCGGGGACTATGATATTGACCTTGTCCCTGTTGGGATAATCTGTCAGGTTCCCCACCGCCTTGGAGATCACTTCTCCCAGATCTATGATGTTCATCTGGACGCTCTGGGAACACATGGAAAGGATAAGGAAATCCTGGACGATATCCTGCATCCTGACCGCATTGGCAATGATCCTGTTGCCCCACTTGATGAGTTCCTCATAGCTGGGCATATTATCGGGAGTTATATTATTAACGAAGAATTCCGACGCCCTGATGACCGTAAGAGGTGTCTTGAGTTCATGGGAGACGTTGGCAGCCAGGTCTTTCTGGCGTCTCTCGTCGTCCTTGACCTGGGTGATATCGTCGACGATTATGATGTCGAGCCTCTTTCCCTCAACATTCCTGTGAAGGATCTTTATCTCATATATCTTTCTCTGGGAGATATAATTGGCCCTGATGACACTGTCATCGTTTTCCGCATTAAGAAGATAGTTGGACTTCAGGTGGTTGTCCTTTTCGTACTTATCGAGAAATCCATTTATGTCGGAAGGCAGATGATCTGCTCCCGCCATGAATTCGGGAAAATCCTTCAGTGTCTCGTTGCTGTAAACAAGTCCGGTGGAGTCGTAAGCGATGACACCCAGATTTACGTTATCGATGATAGATGCCCTGATGGCCCCTTCGTACTTCAGTCTTTCGATGAGCTTTTTGATATCGTCATCGACTTTGCTGTTAAGGGTGTGGTTTCCCACCATATATCCGATGCCCAGGGCGCAAAAGAAGATTATGCCTGCAAAAGCAAGGCACAATCCAAGATGTTCGGTAACGAACCGGGCAAAAGATTCCAGCATAACAGGTCAGGAGATCATTCCAGATCCTTGGGGAAATAATAGCCGGATCCGCGTCTCGTAAGGATATACTTATACTTCGGCTGGTTGGGCTCGATCTTCTTTCTGGTCCTTCTTACGGTGACGTCAACAGTCCTGACATCTCCGGAGAATGCATAGTTCCAGACCTTGGAAAGGAGCTCGTCTCTGGAGCATACTCTGCCGGCATTGCTCTCAAGGTACTGGACCAGCTTGAATTCGTTGGACGTAAGATCGCAGCTTACATTATTGATATATACCTGCATGGCATCATAATCGATGATAAGTTCTCCGTCACAGTAGATATGCTTGCTGTTATCGGAAGAAGATGAAGAAGCCTCTGATGCAGAAGATCTCTTAAGGAGATTCTTGACTCTCTCAACGAGAAGAGTGGGATCGAAGGGCTTGCTCATATAATCATCGGCGCCCCTTCTCAGGACTTCGATCTCATAAACGGGAAGATCTCCCCTGGCTGTAAGGAACAGGATAGGGGTAGTATAGCCCTTTTCCCTGAAATCATTGGTGAAATCAAGACCGTTATAGTCCTTCATCATCCAGTCGAGGATTATAAGGTCCGGAGACTGCTCGATTGCCATCTGAAGTCCGCTTCTACCGTCGGTCGTGCATACTGTAACAAATCCGAAACTGCTCAATACATCTGATACTGAAGCAACTATCTCCGGCTCATCGTCAACGATCAAAATCTTAGCCATTTTTACCCCGAACCCTCCAAAAAGAAATATTACAATAATATGTTAACAAAAGAAGATTTTTTGGGCAATGAGAAATGTTACAAAAATTACAAATACGAAAAACTCCCCCGACGTTTATTCGTCAGGGGAGTTATATAAACCGGCAGCAACCTATCTTCCCGGGCCGTCTCCAGCCAAGTATTTTCGGCACAAACGAGCTTAACTTCTGTGTTCGGGATGGGAACAGGTGTGGCCTCGCCGTAATCACCGCCGGTATGGTTGAGGATATTACTTTGT